>JBILGQ010000267.1:0-2539 GCA_044350955.1 Candidatus Marinamargulisbacteria bacterium
ATCATCGCTAGATACAACAGCCAAACTTCGCGTTGTAGGAACCCCTAAAGCAAGCATAGCTTCACTAACAATATATTCCCGCAAGGCTGGACCTAAAGGGCAACGCCCATCACCCTGCCGCGAAAAAACAGATCTCCCACTCCCCTTTAACTGTAAATCAAAAAAACGCCCTTTAAAGTCAGATACATCCCCCAACAAATGCGCACGCCCATCGCCTAATTGCGGAACAAAATGCCCAAACTGATGCCCCGCATAAGCCGTCGCCACAGGCAAAGTATCACAAAACACCCGATTCCCAGAAAAATACTCGGCTTTATCAAGCACAGAATCCAAGCCAAGTTCATCGGCCAAGCGATCATTCCATAACAAAAGTCTAGGGTTTTTAAGTTCGCTAGGATTCACAATCTCATAAAATCGATCAGGTAAATTTAAATAAGCACTTTTTTTAATCAAAACAAACCCCTGTCCCAATAAATTATGAAGTGTCTTTAGGAAAAAGACACCTACAGTGTAGCATAAAAGTTAGAACTATTTAGTTTATAAATCCAAATTTTTAAACGAATTTTGGGATTTTAATTCCCAATTTTAAACTAAATTTTTGGATTTTTGCAAAAATATTGATCCAAATACACCCTAAATAAATGTAATACTCGATCATATATCTGCTGTATCTGTGCCTCATTAACCGTGCACCCCTCACTAAAAAACCGCGAATACCCCTCTTGAAAGATCTCAAAATAATCAACACTAGGCTGTATATGCAACACTCCCTGAAAAAATAAAAATTGTTTATTTCGTTTTGCGGCAATCCCCAACACTTTAGATTCCGCCACATACACTTCATAAGGCGAAAAATAAGACGCGCAAAAACGACTATCTCGTAGCGAACTTTTTACATCAGAAGACCCAGCCAATCGAGCCGAAACACCCGAATCTAGCAAAGCCTTTAACACCGTTTCCGATAATTCCATTAATACATGTTTAATAGTCTTAGCACGATCTAATTGCTGTAATGGCAGTCCCAATGAAAACACAATATCACCAGGAGAATGAAACACCAGCCCGCCACCACTGGAACGAAAAGCATAATCAAGCTCCATCAAATCATCAGGCACCTGGCGTTTATTCGCCTGTGTAAGCCCTGGCATTTGCCAACGATACACTCTCAAAAATCCAGCCTGACTATTAATAACGCAGTTCCTTAATAAGTCATCATCAAAACGCATATTTTGTTCAGCACTTAAAAAAGACTCTATATAAATCATGACAAAATTATAACAAAATTCTACTTAGTTTTATTTGATGGTAATTCGCTTTTTTTTGTCACACGAATTACCGTAATTTCAACACGCCTATTTTTATTTCTATTCTCAGCATTATCATTCGGAACTAAAGGCTTATATTCGCCATATCCCAACACCGACAATCGCGCTGGGCTATACCCCTGCTTCTGAATAAAATATTTGACTATCGTATACCCACGATCAAACGATAAATCCCAATTAGAATCATACTGACTAGTATGAATCGGAATATTATCTGTATGTCCCTCTATAACTATCGGGTTCAACACATCTTTAAAAATTTTTGCCGCCCCTTCAATAAGAGGTATCGCTGATGGCTTTAAAGCTGCGGTTCCTGAATCAAATAATAAAGGTGCTGCCAAAATCAATTTAATACGATGCTCATCTACTACAACAGTCGCTTGATCCTCTAATTTATTGTCTTGAATATAATGCTGAATGTTTGAAACTAACAACGAATCAGTCGACGCCTGTTGTTTTAACTCTTCCTGTTTATCGCCAAACTTGACTTGAAACTCTGTCATAAAATCTTGGTTTTTATTTTGGTTGTACGACATAATAAACAATAGTACAAACAACATCATCATAAAGGTAATAAAATCACCATACACTGTTGAAACTACATCTCCATCATGGTTCGTCGTTTCAGGCCTAGAATGTTTTTGTCGTCTTCTCACAAAAAACTCCTAGATTTTTTTAACAGAGTTTTTGCTACTAGAATGTAAAAACGCCGACAAATATTTCGATACTTTTAAAGGAATTTCACGGTCATAAATCATAGAAACCCCTTCAGCAATAATTTCTTTAGACAACACTTCTCTTTGACTTAAATTTCTTAACTTATTCGAAAGAGGACTAAATAAAACCGACGAAAAAAACAACCCGTACAATGTTGTTAACAAGGCCAAGGCCATCCCACTTACTATATTATCAATATCCGACACATTTTTAAGAACCTGAATAACTCCAATAACTGTTCCTGCCATACCAAACATAGGCGCATAAGTACCCATAGACGACACCAAGCGTACCATTTTATCGTGACGATTAATTAATTCCGCTACATCCGTATCTAAAGTTTGTAAAATAAAGTCTTTCTCTAAACCAGTACTTAATAATTCAATACCACGCTGTATGCCTTTATCATTAATATTTTTAACCAATTCCGGCAATTGCTGCCTGGGCGTAGACTGAGCTTTTTCAGCAATACTCACTAAAGTTTGAACCGTTTTTTC
>JBILGQ010000022.1:0-8763 GCA_044350955.1 Candidatus Marinamargulisbacteria bacterium
AAGCCAATAATATTGCAAAAATAAGCATTAATAGACCTCATACACACAACGCCTTTACGCCTAAAACAGTTCAAGAATTAAGAGACGCTTTGGCCGATGCCAGAATGGACGCTAATACAGGTGTTATTATTTTAACTGGCAAAGGCGAACTGGCTTTTTGTTCGGGTGGCGATCAAAAAATTCGAGGCGATAAAGGCTATAAAGACGAAAACGGTGGCATGCACTTAAATGTACTCGACTTTCAGCGTGACATTCGTACTTGCCCAAAACCTATCATTGCCATGGTTGCTGGTTGGTCTATTGGTGGAGGTCATGTACTTCACATGGTATGTGATTTAACTATCGCAGCAGAAAATGCCCGCTTCGGACAAACTGGCCCTAAAGTAGGTTCTTTTGATGGTGGTTTCGGAGCCTCGTATATGGCCCGTATTGTAGGCCAAAAAAAAGCAAGAGAAATTTGGTTTTTGTGCCGTCAGTATGATGCTAAACAAGCCTTAGATATGGGCTTGGTTAATACAGTAGTACCTATAGAGCAACTTGAAATCGAAACGGTAAAATGGTGCCAAGAAATGCTACAGCATTCCCCGTTAGCTCTTCGCTGCTTAAAAGCCAGCTTAAATGCCGACTGTGACGGTCAAACAGGCCTCCAAGAATTAGCCGGAAACGCCACACTTCTCTATTACATGACTGAAGAAGGCCAAGAAGGACGAAACGCTTTTCAAGAAAAACGCCCTCCTAATTTTAACAAATTTGATCGTTTGCCCTAATTATGACAGCGCTATTATATACGAATCCTCAGTGTTCAACCTGCCGTAAAGCACAAGCTTTGTTAGAAAAACACAATATAAAATTTGAACGGAAATTGTATTTAGATGAAACACTGACTGAGGACGAAATAGTATCGTTATTTGATCGCTATGATGGCCCAATTCAAGACTTTGCAAGACACAAAGAATCAAAAGAATTTGGCTTAGCTGATAACTATACTAAAGAAGAGCTTGCTTCCTTTCTGGCGAAACATCCTAAAGCATTACAACGTCCGATTTTTATACAAAATAACCGAGTCATTATTGCCAGGCCACCAGAATTAATCTTAAATACGATTTAAGTGATGATTCTTCGTTATAGTCCCTACGAAATTCCATTCATACAAGCGTTAGCAATAAAAACTAATTCGGAGTTGATACGACGAGGGTTTATCGTTAGCTTAACCGATAATAATCAAACTATATTAGGTCAAGGAGAAGCAGCTCCTCTGCTCGGAATAAGCACAGACTCCTATGACGACGTTCATGCTGAATTGCAACGACTTTCAGAACTAAACATATCGTTTAATAACGAAAACGCCCCTTACTCACCCTTTTCTTCAGTACAATGGGCTATAGAATCAGCATTATTAGATAGTAATACAAACTATCTCTCTAACACGACAATAAATTTTCAGCCATTATTTTCTAATATAAAAGCCCTAAAAGAATTAATGACACTACCAAATCATACTATTATTAAAGTAAAGTGTGGAATTTTTGATTTAAATGATGAAATTAAGGTCCTTAAAGAACTAACACACAAACATCCCTCTATAAAATTTAGATTAGACTTTAATCATAGAATGCCTCTAGAAAAGAGTGTAAAACTTTGCGAAACTCTAAACACTCACATCGACTTTGTTGAAGATCCTGGTCAAAAAATTGCCGACTATAAGACATTCTATGAAGAAACAGGAATTTATTTTGCTATCGAATGCCACGAACACAATTTAGAATCACCTCTCTATCACGAAAAAGGCTTAAAAGCCCTAATATATAAACCCATGCTCTGCTCTGGATTAACACATTTAAAGCACCTAAAACAAAATTCTCCCGAACTAGCTATCATCATATCATCGTGCTTTGAAAGCAAAATTGGTCTTAATAACTTAGCAAAATGCGCGGCTCTATATTCTAATGAACAGGTACAAGGCATAGGAACAGCGTCTTACTTATACAAAGATACACACCCAGAATACTGGACAATAACATGAAAAAAATCGATTGGAAGGCCGGTGAATTCCCTGATTTATTTGAAGACTTCTCTAAAGAAAGCCCTGATCAGATATTTTTTGAAGAACCCGATATAAAACACAGTTATTCAGTTTTGCATCACAAAATAAAGCAACATCAACAGTACTTGGTAAAAGATTGTTCTGCGAGTAAAATTGGCATTCATACGAACAATCCCCTCTCAGCAATTGTATGGTTCTGGGCCGGCTTATTAGCAAGAAAAAAAATATTTTTATTAAATCATTATTTATCTGATACTGCTCAAAAAAATCTCTGTTCAGAATTTGGTATTCAACATTGTGTATCAGACTTATTGAATTTTTCAAAAGACTATAGCAATCACTCCCAGTTACAAACTAAAATTCCCATGAACGACGGCCTTATTCACCTATTTAGCTCTGGTTCAACAGGAAAACCCCGCTGCATAGTACACTCACTTTACACAGTGATGATTAACGCCTTTCATGCCTCGCATGTATTGAATATCGATAATTCGTCACGATATCTACTTAATTTACCTTTGTTTCATGTTAGTGGCTTAAGTATATTTTGCCGTTCGCTTTTAGCCAAAGCCTGTATTATAAAGTCTATTCATCACCCTACTCAAATCAAATCTCAAAATATTAGCCATATATCTGTGGTAGAAAACCAGCTCATTTCTTTGCTTGAATTTTATGATAAAGTCCCTGAAAACCTAAAAGTCGTTCTTGTGGGTGGCGGACCAGTAAGAGACTCTGTAAGACATAAAATTGAAGAGAAAAAATTCCCTGTATATTACACCTATGGCATGACCGAAACAGCCTCGGGCATAGCCATAGGCCATTATTCAGAATTAGAATCTGGTTACTCTGGTCGTATCTTAGATCATACAGCTCTTAAAATTAAAAATGACGAATGCTGTATACAGTGTTCTAGCCTTTCTTTAGGCTATATAAACCCCGCTAATCATAAACTTTACTCGCTTACTGATTCTGAAGCTTATTTTCATAGTGGCGATAAAGCAGAAATAAACCAAAAAGGGCAAATTAAAATTATCGGGCGATTAGATAATATGTTTATCTCAAATGGAGAAAATATTCATCCGGAAGCTATCGAAGCAGTTATAACTGAAAACAGCTGGGTAAACCATTGTTTTGTAGTGCAGCACCCACATCCTGACTTAGGCTATGTTCCTGTAGCATTTATATTACCATTCCCTACCAATATAAGCGTTATTCAAGACCTTGAAAAACAGATCAAATCACGATTATCATCGTTGCATTGCCCGAAACGTTGGCTGGAATTACCAAAAAAACAATCCCTAAAATATAGTAGGCTAGCCCTAAAAGAGCTAGCCACTAAAGAACAATTATAAATCTCTACTTAAATTTGCTAATTAAGCTTTTTTGGCAGTAGCGGCAGCTTCAGCAGCGTTTTCAGCAGCTCCACCTTTAGATCTTAAAGCAGGAACGTGCACAATAACAGCTCCTTCTTGTGATAATATTTTATAGGTATCAGATTTTACATCACGTACCGAAATAGATTGATCAACATCTAAAGATGATAAATCAACTTGGATTTCCGAAGGAATATTGGTAGGTAATATTTGTACTCTTACTTCTTTTATTTTTATATCTAAGTATCCACCGCGTTTAGTACCAGGCGCAATACCTACAAATTTTAATGGCAAGCTCAATTTTACTGGAGTAGTATCATTAACTCGAATAAAATCTATGTGTTCATAAGCACCAGTAAGAGGATTACGTTGCACTTGATAGGTAACGACTTTTTCTTTTTCTACTTTACCATTTCTATCTATTTCTAATTCAATAAGAGTATTTCTTCCGAATTTTGTATGACTTGGATGAATCAATTTTTCATATTCATTAGCTTTTACAGTAACCAATATATCATTCTGATTTAGACCGTAAATAATAGCAGGAATTAAGCCTTCATTTCTAATTTTTTTGACTTTATTTTTTTTAATTTCTTCTCTTAATTTTGCGCTTAATGTTTTTTCCATTCTAATCTCCTAAATATCGGCCTTGCTTAACTTTTTTTTATACTTTCTTTTATACTTTCTTTTATACTATAGATAGCCAGCTCACTATTGAGCTTAAGTAAAGCAGCATTATATATAAAACTAGACTAAAGTTAAAGACCATTTTAGAGGACTTGTTTGCAATAACTAGAAATAACACAACGCTCACAAAAAGCCCTATTCGCTTTACAGGTACTCCTGCCAAGTAAAATCAAAGTAGTTGATAAGTCATTCCAAAGTTCTGTAGGCCACACTTTCTGTAAATCGAACTCTATCTTTACTGGGTCGGAATTCTTCGTAAACCCCAAACGTCTTGTAACACGCTTAATATGAGTATCTACTGTAATACCCGGAATTCCAAAAGCCTGCCCTAAAACAACATTTGCTGTTTTTCTACCCACACCTGCTAAAGTAATAAGCTCATCTAAAGTTGCCGGAACTTCTCCCCCAAATTTTTCATCTAAAATCTGTGCTGTTTTCTTAATATTTGCCGATTTAGCTCTGAAATAATTTATAGACTTAATTAACTTTTCTAAATCTTCAAGCGAGGCGTTGGCCATTGCTTTAGCGCTAGGATAGGCTTCAAATAAAGCAGGCGTAGTCAAATTCACGCGTTCATCGGTACACTGCGCCGATAAAATAACCGCTATTAATAATTCAAACGTATTACGATGGTTTAAAAAGCTTTTAATATCCGGGTTCTCTGTTCTTAATATAGTAGCAATTGCTGATGCACGTTTTTTTTTTGAATCTCGTGATTCTCGCGAATCGTGCTTCATAACTCTAAAATAATACCAACCGGACAATGATCAGACCCTGTTACTCCCTGCTGAATAAACACTTCTTTTACGGCATGAATATGCGGCTCGGTGATAAAACAGTAGTCAATTCTCCACCCTACGTTTCTTTCTCGTGCACCTGCCCTGTAAGACCACCACGAATATTCGTCTTTATTTTTATTATAATATCTAAACGTATCAGTAAACTTATACTCGTCTATTACTTTATCAAGCCAATCTCGCTCTATTCGCATAAAGCCCGAAGTAAGTTCATTTTCTTTTGGGCGAGCCAGATCTATTTCATTATGGGCGGTATTATAATCACCCGTAATTATAATGGCTTTGCTAGTAGTTTCTTTTAATCGTTCGATATAATCAAAGAATTCCCGATAAAAATAAAGTTTATAATCTAAACGCTCTTCGCCAGATTGTCCATTAGGAAAATACACACCAAAAGCAATATAATCGTTAAACTCTAAACCAATAACACGTCCCTCTCTATCAATAGCTTCAATACCAATCTGATTAAAAATGTGCAGAGGCTTCTCTTTTGTAAAAGCAGCCACGCCAGAATATCCCTTACGTTCGCCCGAAAACCAAATGCTGTAATATCCGAGAGGATTATCTAACTCTGGAGGCACTTGCTCGACATGCAGTTTTGTTTCTTGAATAAAGAGTAAATCAGGCGAATAATTATGGAGATAGTCAAAAAAAGCCCCTTTATTAAAACAAGCCCGAATGCCATTTACGTTCCAAGACACAATCTGTTTTTGAAGAGTTTTAGACATGGCTATATGCTAGGTTTAGCGGAGCTTTTTGTCTAGGTGTAAATTTTTTGTTGATTACTTGGTGTCAGAGGTTAGGTGCCATAGGAAAAAAATTAAAACCCTTATAATTAAATTATTAACAAAAAAATTAATTATCCATCCTATGGCACCTAACCTCTGACACCAAGAATAAAATTGATTTTATATAACTGATGGCAATCTTATTTTTTCGTAAAGCTGAATAGTTTTTTGATCAATTCCTTTATTTGTATACGTAACAAACTGTTCTTTATTTCTAAATAAATAGGTACTTAAAAACATAAAATTTTTTTTATCTGATATGTAGTCATTATAACTAGACCAAGAAAACTTATCAGGACTATCAACAATGTTTGCCAACACCGGATTATAATGTATATACCTTACAACATTTTTTAAATACTTCTCGGTATTTATCCAAATTGAAGTAAACCTTGATTTAAACACTGGTCCATCTTTGTGTCTCATCACATTATACTTTTTAGCATAAACTGAGTTTAAATATTGCAAAGCTTTACTTAAATTTTTTTTCTTAAGTCGAATAAGCAAATGATAATGATTTCCCATAATACAAAATGCATGAATTTCTATATCATATTTTTTAACAGTTGATTCCAATCCACACAAAAAAATTTCTTTCATCTCATCATTCAAAAAAACATGTCTGTTAGAAGCGCCTCTATTCATAACATGATACCAACAATTAACTTCTTCATGTCTGATTGGTCTAGGCATGAAACCACTTTAAATTATATTTATAAATATTTCAATAATTATTTATCTTTTTTCATAAATATTGCTATGGCACCTAACCTCTGACACCTTCTCAGTAAAATCTCATCCACTTCTTAAACCTCTTGAGAAACAGCCTCTTGAATTGCCTGCAAAGAGGGACGTTCACATGGATTTAGCGCTAACATCGACGTCAAATTAAAGTTCTTCGCTTCTGATAATTGTGCCTGACCCAAAGTTTGCAAATACCCATTTAAAACTCTACCAAGTTCAGGACTAAGAGAAATAGTTTGCCTTTCAATTAAAAAATCTAATGTTTCAATCCCCTCAAATCTTTTTAAAAAAGGCTTTCCTTCTAATAAATGCAAGAAGGTCATTCCCAATGAAAACACATCAGACGTAAATCCTGTTACTTTACTGCCATCACTCGCCTCAGGTGACATATATATTTGCGTACCAACAGCTGCTTTTTTTTCGAAATCACTTGATGCTGTAAAAAAATACGAGATGCCAAAATCACATAACTTTACAACTCGATCAGGATACAGCAACACATTTTCAGGCTTCACATCACGATGAACAATATCTACCCGTTGTAAACTTTCTAAAGCACAAGACAACTGGCCTAGAATTGGTAAAATAAAGGGTTTAACCACCCCATCATAGTGTTCGTCTATACCAGTCTTTAAACTCATTTCGGCCATACTAAAAATATAATTTAAGCCCCCCTCACTCAAAAACTCTCCCCTTGATATACATAAAAATCGCTCTAAACGACTATCAGATAAAGACTCTTCGCGTAATCTTTGATGAATAGACGATTCAGCTTTAACGATGTCTGTTAGGCCCCCTTTTATCTTCTTTAATCCGTAACCATGTATATTCGAAGAAAAAAACTCTCCAAAATTTCCACCTGCTAATAATGCTACTGGCTCGATTCCTTTAAATTCATCCGGTAGATGGCTTTGAGCATCCACAACAGGTTTAGGTTCAGCAATATCTTGTTCTAACGGTTGATCTTGCTGCGATGAAACAAGCACTTTTAATCCGAATAGAGCGCCACGACCTTGTCTTTTTATAGTAACTGGCTTGCTTTCAGCCGCTGGATCATTGCAAGATGCACTGGCTTTTCGCTTTTGTGGACTTCTGAATTTAACTGGACTATTAGTGATTGGGTTTAAAACAGCCTTTTTAGACGATCCTAAGCCTGAAGACGATGTTTTTGGAGATAGAATAGACGCAGCTCCTGAAATAGAGCCTGATTTGGTTACTTTAACTGTCATTTCTGGCATAATATTCTCCTGAATTTAATTTTTATATTAATTTATATATTATTTACGTATTATTTTATAAAAAATTTCACAGAAATACACTCAATTTTCAAAATATATATAAATATATCGAAACTTCAGCCCATGCTTTACCCGTACTGATTATCGGTGTTAAACTTAGCATTAATATATTTAGGACTGATTTTTTAGATAAATTTGAATAAATTCAGTTAAATAAGGAGCGTGAAATCCATGTCGAAGCACATTAAAATTTTTGATACGACATTACGAGACGGCGAACAGTCCCCTGGTTGCTCGATGAACTTAAAAGAAAAATGCGACGTGGCCCTACAGCTCGAAAATTTAGGTGTCGATTGCATTGAAGCCGGTTTCGCCATTAGCTCTAAAGGCGATTTCGAATCCATTCAAGCTATTTCTGAATTAGTAAAAAGCTCTATTGTTTGTTCGTTATGCCGTGCCGTTGACGCCGACATCGAAACAGCTGCTCTTAGCTTAAAAAAAGCCGCTCGAAAACGTATTCATACCTTTATCGCAACCTCCCCTATTCACATGCAATACAAATTAAATATGACCGAAGAACAAGTGCTTGAACGCGCTGTTAAAGCCGTTAAACTTGCCAGAAACTTTGTAGATGACGTTGAATTTTCTTGTGAAGATGCAGGCCGTTCAAACCCCGAATTCTTAGCCCGAGTTTTTTCAGAAGTTATCAAGGCTGGTGCTACCGTTATTAATGTTCCAGACACTGTCGGCTATCTGACCCCCAATGAATTTGGTGACTTAATTCGTTATTTATCGAATCATGTTATCGGCGTAGAAAATGTTGATATTTCTGTACACTGTCACAACGATTTGGGCCTTGCAACTGCCAACGCTTTAGCGGGTGTTCTAAACGGAGCAACACAAATCGAATGTACTATTAACGGTATCGGTGAAAGAGCCGGCAACACAGCCTTAGAAGAAGTTGTCATGGCCCTAAAAGTACGAGAATCGGTGTTTAACTGCTTCACCAACATCAATACAAAAGAAATCACCAAAACATCACGCCTTGTCAGCCACATTACAGGGTCGGTAGTTCAAGCCAATAAAGCCATA
>JBILGQ010000268.1:0-2525 GCA_044350955.1 Candidatus Marinamargulisbacteria bacterium
TTGTTCAAAAACCCGATTATTGCAAGCCAAAACAGGCCTGTAGGTATCCAATCCATCAACAAACGTATTCTGTGGAGTTTCCACAAATTCCCAACTATCGCTATCTGTTGCAGCATTCTTTCGTGCTTTCTTAGTAGGAGATACTATGTCCCAATCATCGAAACTTGATCTATCACTAGCTCTCACAGCCGGAAATTTAACAAAAGAATTATATTCAAGCCGTTTCTTTTTAGGTAATTTCTTTAAAGTAATGGGATTTAATCCATTTAACAGCGCAGCTTTATAATTTTGATATCTGTTTACCGCCATTAGTTTTAATTTATAACTTTTTTATAAATATTTCAAATATTTTTAATATCAAAAAATCTCCATACATTTTTTAAAAAAAACCACTCGTACAATTTAATAAGCCCGTAAAAATAAGGAGAAAATCAATGTTTAGCGATATCATTCAACCCAATTTAAGCAACCAATCATCTACAGCCAATTTAGCCAATCAAAAAGCCCCAAAAAGCACCCCCAATATTTCAGGTTCACAAAACGATCTCAGCATACTAGATATAGCCAAAGAACGCTCTGCATTCTCGAATGAATTCGATGCCCTTCTCGTAAGCAACTCACCAATTAATGATTTAATTAGAGAATATCAAGAAGCCTTATTAAAAAATAACCAAAGCGAACTGGATACAATTCATGAGCAACTAAAAGAAGCTTTAGCTAAAAAAGATCAAGACCCCTTATACACATTCAACTCATTTCAGCGCGACATGTTTTCAGTCATTCAGGTATTAAGTTTTAAATCGAATATCGAACTAAGTATTCAAAACCGAAAATCACAAACAGGATTAACCGATACAAATGACGAACAAAGCGAAAGCAGCCAAGTTACATTTAGCGCAACTGTAAATGTGCAAATAGAAGTAATTAAATTAAAAGAAATAACCAGCTTTTTAGGAACAGAAGCCTCTTCACTAACGGCAGCTTTAGATAGAATCTTAGCGAAATATGATAAAAACGCTCAACTATCAAACACAATGCTTACTGATATTGAAACTGAAATTGAAGAAGCAGAAGAAGCAGAAGAAATAGATGAAGACAATGAAGATGACGAAGACGATGAAAGCAGCAATAAAAATGTTTTAGGCTTCAGCGCCGACGATATAACCGGAAGCAATCCCTTTGCTTCGATGTTAGGATAAAATCACCTTATATCTATTTTAAACGTACAGCTTCGGGCAAGCCCTTTGCAGTGCCTTTTCCCACTTCTTCGGCAACAGCCACTGCAACAGGTATTGCGGCATCCTCGTCATTCTGTTTGGCATCTAATTCGCGTCGTTGAGCATCCAAAGAAAGTTGTTGAGCTGCCAATTCACGTCGTTGAGCCGCCAATATATTGCGCTCTCTTTGCAAATCCTCTGAATTCGAATGAGGATCAGAGGTAATTTTATCTTGACAACGCTTTATCAAAACATACGCACCTATAGCCATTCCAACTACAGCTACAGCACCGAAGAAACCTCCAACAATTTTTCCTATAGTAGCATCATCACTCTGTAAAGCAGATGTACTTAAGTTAGCAATTGGAGGAGCAGTCGCTGTTGAGGTCTTTGAACTTGTTGAAGTACTTAGAGTCGACGAGGTGCTTGGTGTGGACGAAGTACTTAATATTGTTGAAGCTGTTGATGTTGTTGAAGTACTGGGAAAAACCCCACATGCTAACTCAAAATCAAGGGTTTTTGGCGATACCGTTATACTTAAAGCATTATTAGGAACATAGTCCCAATCTGTTGCTACGGTATTTGTTTTTTGAGAATTCGTTACAGAACCCTGATATATTATTTTCACTTGTTCATTTGCACTAAATAAACTAGGACAAGGATTAGATAGATTTATTGCAGCAACAACTCCATAATCATTTAAAGCATCACTTAAAGACCCCATGCCCCATAACAATTCACCCTCTGAATTAAGCCCCCTAAAAATGCTTCCCTTATCTGAACCAAATCGTTTAAGTTCACCTAAGCGGCCTACACCATTTTTATCTGGATCATTTGTTGTATCTAGGGTTAGAACTAAGCCTACATATTCAGAAGACACAACATCCTCCGACGACAATGTGACGGCATAAACACCGTCGCCAACGGTGGGCGTTATCGATGTCAATACATCATCTTCATAAGCACCTAATTCAATCATTCCTAATACTGTTCCATTTGAAGAATATCGAAGTAAGGCAGCATTTAGATTTGTCGTTCTAGAATTTAAAGTAGCCCCACGTAAATACCCGCCATCAGGCAATGTCTGTATCCTAGACATCCCTGCACTATCTATATCATTCACATAAGTATGTGAGATAACGGCATTACTAGGAATATCATATTCTATATATGAAAATGTTTCATCTGAATTCCCATAAGTCCTATACCTCCCAAATAACGCTAGCTTTGTCTTATTAGCAGGGTCATTTCTATCACCAACAGCAAATATGGCTCCAGGATAATAATTATCCATAGTAGACCCTATAC
>JBILGQ010000269.1:0-2521 GCA_044350955.1 Candidatus Marinamargulisbacteria bacterium
ACTCTCACTAGAAATGGTCTCGAATGCTGTTTTAATATCACTAGATACAGTTGCTTTTAAAGAAAACCTAGGAAACTGATCGCCAACTTTTATCATGAGTACACTCCTTTTAATTTATTCTTACTATAATAGCAAGTAATTATTAATATAAAAATATATTCGTTAAAAATTATACCTAATAGCCAACGCATTATTATCGAACCCTGGGCTAAACTGCAGTGAAATATCCCGTTTATTATGCCCCAAAATTACGTCATCACATAATCGTTCAAATGGCGTTTTAAATATAAGCATACCAATAACAGTACCAGCAGACATTGTTTTAAGAATAATCTCTGCATCATCCGATTGAGATTCAGACGATGATTTCTTCCACGTATAATCAAACATAAGTGGCAAAGCAATTAAAGCTGATCCAATATATCTCCATCGCTTTGCATTATTTTTCAATTCAACAACTTGGTCTAAAGCGCTTATTTCTTGATCGTTTGTAAATTTCATCGCTTTTCTCTCTACTCTAGAACGCCGGTATTTCATAACACCACCTTCGACTAAATATATCACACCTGCAGTAGCAACAGCTGACTTGTTCTCAGAGTCTTCAAAAAAAAGCGTGCTCCCTAAAACTGTAAATCCAACCGTTAAAAGCATATTTCCGGCATACTGCCTATTTATTGCACTAGAATAGACTTGTGTTTCAAGAAATTGCTCAGGCGTTAAAGTCGCGGCCTGACAAATACTAACGAGAATTAATAAAAATATTACAAATGTCCCTCTCAGTTTCATATTAAATCTCCTAAAATAGGCCCTCTTAAAAGAAAGACTTAGATGCGTAGTATAGGGAAATTTCTCTACAAAAAAAATAGTTCAGTTCAAATCAGAGTTAAAAATTATAGACAACAGCCAACGAATTTTTATCGAAACCAGGACTAAACTGCAGTGAAATATTCCGTTTATTATGCCCCAAAATGACCTCATCGCATAACTGTTCAAATGGCGTTTTAAAGATAAGCATGCCTATGCTAGTACTAGCAAATATGGTTTTTATGCTAATATTTGCATCTTCCTGATAAGGATTAGACACTGTTTTATCGATAGAAAAATCAAATAAAATGGGTACGGCGAATAAGGTCGCAGTAACATATCTCCACTGTTTTTGAGTGTTTTTCAACTGAACAACTTGACCTAAAGCTGTCTTGTTCTGATCTTTCTTCAACTGCTTCTCTTTTATCTCAATATCAGTGGGTAAAAGTTTCATTAACAAGCCCATTCCTGTATATACTCCCCCAAGAGAGGCTGAAGCTGACTTGATATCTGGATCTTCCATAAAAAATGAAGTTCCTAAAGCCGGCAATCCGACTGTTAGAAGAATATTTCCAAAATAATGTCGGCTAATTTCATTTGAATGGCTATATGTTTCAAGAAATTTTTCTGGTGTTAAAGCCTCTGCATAAATAACATTAGCAAGAGTCATTAAAAATATTGTAAGCGTAATTATTTTTTTCATGTTTATTCTCCTTGATTGCAGCTTCATAAAAGAAAGACGTTTTTTCTTATAGTAACACGTCATATTTTAAAAACAAAATAATTATTTACCAAATAAATCCTGCCTAAACCTGACCTGAATTTAAACTTATAGATTAAATAATGTCTTAAAAAAATTGAACCCAAAAAAATAGCTGTTATAATACAGTCTTATGAATCATAAAAAACAACAACAAAGTCAAAATCAGAGTCAAAATCAAGGCCACAAAAAACCAAACTCAAAAAATCAACGGAATAACAAATCTAGACGCGACAGAGGCAATCAAAATCAAAAAAATGTAGTTTGGACAGACGCTCTCTCTGAAAACTTCACTAAAAAAGACTTTGTTTGCAAGACATCGGGTCAATTCAAGATTTCATTGGGCTTAGTGGGAGCTCTAGAGTTATTACAAGCAAAAATTGGTATCCCCTTAAAAATTATAAAAGGCTTTGAAAGTGTAGAAGTAGCTGAAAAACGCAGCGACTTTAAACGAAACTTTCATACCCAAGGCTTGGCTGCTGACGTACAAGTATCTGAGATTAGCCCGCAAGATTTATTTATAGCCGCAGAAAGCATAGACGAAATCAAAGGCATTGGCTTAAATTTAGACGAAAACTATGTGCATATCGACACTAGAAAAGACAAAGAACGCTCGTTATGGATAGAAACAAAAAACAACAAAATAGATATCGATCAAACAAACCGAAGCAAATATTTTGACGGAATTAAACAAACACAGTAACGCTTTTTTAGACCAGCTGTATTATCAAAAAAATTACTCAAAACACAGCATATCGAATTACAGACGCGATTTAGAGCTATTCAAAACCTTTACACAAAACAGTGATCAGCCATTAAATCAAATCAACAAACGCATTTGTAGGCAATTTTTATATTATACCGATCAACAAAAACACTACCACCCAAGTTCTTTATCACGACTTATTTCAACCTTACGATCATTCTGGAAATATTTATTACAAGAAAGCATCGTCA
>JBILGQ010000271.1:0-2520 GCA_044350955.1 Candidatus Marinamargulisbacteria bacterium
CAGGCCTTTTTCGGTGTTAATAAAATCGCAGGTTGTGAATACGCCTTTATTTGCCGATTTTAATGTTGCCATGTCGGGAGGGAGGCTTAGCAGGGTTTTTTGGATGTAAATTGGGTTTTGACTTAGTTTTTGTATGATTTTTATAAAGTCTTGTATTTGTTGGAAGGTGTTTTTTGGAATGCTGCATGTAGTGCTAGAGACCAATAAACGCGGAAAATCGATGCCTTGAAATAATGGGAATTTTTCTTCGATATTTGTTAAAAATTGGTTGTATTTTTGTTCATGAGATATCATAAGATACGATTTATAGCGATATTTTAAGTGATTGTAAAGGAGGACTTGGTATCCTGGCACTTAAGAGATTTAGGGGTTAGAATGATTCTATGATTATTAAAAATTCTTCAGAAAAACTTTTTATATTAACTTTGGCTTTGATTCAATTTATTCATATTTTAGATTTTATGGTTATGATGCCCTTAGGGCCACATTTTATTAGAGATTTTTCTATTGACGCCGGTCAGTTTAGCTTTTTAATTTCAGCTTACACCTTTAGCGCTGGTTTTGTAGGATTTTTAGGGTCGTTTTTTTTAGATAAATTTGAAAGAAAAAAAATTGTTCTGGTTTTATTATGTGGGTTTATTTTAGGAACATTGTTTTGCGCACTGTCTCCTACTTTTTATTTATTATTAGTGTCTCGTATTGTGACGGGGGCTTTTGGTGGCGTGTTATCGGCGGCTGTTTTGGCCTTGATTGGAGATAGTATTCCTGAACAACGTCGGGGGCAGGCTATGGGTGTTGTAATGAGCGCTTTTTCTGTGGCTAGTGTTATTGGGGTGCCTAGTGGCTTGTATATGGCGAATTTGTTTTCGTGGAAGGCACCCTTTTATTTAATTGTTATTACAGGGGTCTTTGTTTTTATTCTGGCTTTAAAAGCTATTCCCGTATCAAAGTTTGTTTTAAGAGAGACAGACTCAACAGATAATGCTCTTCTTCAAACTTTAAAATCTAAAAATCAATTATTTGCTCTAGCTACCAGTACATGTAAGATGCTGGGGCAGTTTGCAGTTGTGCCTTTAATTAGCGCTTATATGGTGAGTAATGTAGGTGTTGCAGAACAGTCTTTGCCCTATATTTATATTTTCGGAGGTATCGCGGCTATGCTAATGTCGATATTTAGCGGAAAATTAAGCGATAAATTTGGCAGTTTGCCAATTTTTGTTGGGTTTACCTTGTTATCGTTGGTTCCGGTTTTAACAATTACTCATATGGGATTTCATTCTACTTTGTTGTTTCCTCTCTGTTTTACCACTTTATTTTTTATTAGTTCTAGCGGGCGTATGGTGAGCGGAACGACTTTAGTTTTATCTAGTGTGGGTGCTAAACAACGCGGTGGTTTTATGAGTATGAATAGTTGCGTGCAGCAAATTTCGGCAGGAATTGCCGCATTTATTGGTGGGGCTATTGTGTATCAGCTTCCTTCAGGAAAGTTAGAAAATTATAGCTATGTCGGGTATTGGGCTGTAGGGTTTGCGCTTTTGTCGATTGTTGTTGCGTCGCGGGTAAAATCTGTTGATTCTAGTGATTAACTAGAGCATTTTTGATAAAACATCTTCTATATTTCGCAAGAGCATTCTATACTCCTTGTGTTGGATAAGACTAAGGAGTATAAACATGGATTTTTTAAGTAGAGATAAGAAAAAATATAATCGTTCTGAAGATAGCGGCCGCGGTCGTTCATCGGGATCTGATTTTTCGAGAAGTACGGTATTAACAAAAGTAACTTGTGATAGTTGCGGGCAAAGTTGCCAAATTCCTTTTAAGCCATCATCTGGTAGACCAGTGTATTGTGATAGTTGCTTTAAAAAAGAAAATTCACGATCGCACGATTCGTTTCGTAAAGAGCGTCCGTCGAATCGGTCGAATGATCGTTTTGGACAGTCTGAAAATAGGTCGTTTAGCCCTAGGTCATCGGGTGTTGATTTATCAGAAATCAATCGCAAATTAGATAAAATTCTAGAGCTTTTAGAAGATTAAATTTTTTTAGGGCGCTCGTTATGGGCGCTTTTTTTATACTTATAAAATGTCTTTATTGACAGTGACAAGTTCGTTTCCTGCAAAGTCAAGGCAGGCTCGTTCAGAATTGTTAGAATTATCGTACTTTAAGCGAACACGTAAATCTGTTTGTCTAACAGACATTTCAGATAATTTAGTTCGAGAAATATTGTCTTTTTTGACGCGTTTAGAGCTTGCCAAATATTCTGGGGTCTCTCAACGATTAAATAGTATCATTACTGTTGATGACAACAGTTGGTTTCCGCTTGATTATAAGGGATATGGAGCTTTTCAAGCTGGAAGTGAGAATTTAAAAACAGTTACTGCCGGAACACGACTGTATAGCCTTTTGACATCGTCTAATCAGGCTGTGTATCAGTTAAATGGCGAAGTAAAATTTGTGTTAAATGAGTGGAGGGCAGATTCAGCAATCACTAAACTTCCAGAGGGTTTATTTGCTTTAAGCCG
>JBILGQ010000270.1:0-2520 GCA_044350955.1 Candidatus Marinamargulisbacteria bacterium
CTAACGAGATTTTGGATGTTAAAGAAGTTAGGCGGATGTCTCGTTTTATTTTGTTTGCTTATAAAGCTGCTTTAGAAGCTGCGCAACACTCGGGTTTAGATATTGAATCTATAGCTGAACAGGTTGGAGTAGAAATTGGGTCTGGTATAGGCGGTATAGAAGTTCTTGAAAGAATGACTTTAGAGTTACATCTTAAAGGACCTGATCGTGTGAGCCCATTTACAGTACCTATGATGATTGTTGATATGGCATCAGGATATGTGTCTATGAAATTAGGTGCAAAAGGACCTAATTCATCGGCCGTTTCTGCTTGTGCTTCTGCTAATCATGCTATGGGTAATGCCTACCGTATGATTCAAAATGGCGATGCTCTTGCTATAATCACTGGCGGAGCTGAATCAGCAATATGTCCTATTGGTTTGGCTAGTTTTTGTGCCGCCCGTTCTTTATCTCAAGATAATGATAACCCAACTAAAGCTTCAAGGCCATTTGAACGTGATAGAAATGGATTTGTTATGGGTGAGGGTGCTGGAATATTAGTGTTTGAAGAATTAGAGCATGCTTTAAAACGTAATGCTACTATTTATGGCGAAATTATTGGATTTGCTAGCTCTGGAGATGCTTATCATATTACGGCACCTGCACCTGAGGGTGAGGGCGCTGCTAGAGCCATGATAGCCGCTATGAAATCGGCAGGTATTGCACCCAGCGATATTGATTATATTAATGCGCATGGTACGTCTACCAAATTGAATGATAAAAACGAAACGGCTGCTATGAAAACGGCATTGGGTGACCATGCGTATTCGGTTTCTATTAGCTCTACAAAGTCTATGACGGGGCATTTATTGGGTGCTGCTGGTGCTATCGAGCTGATTGCTTGTTTGAAGGCAAGTGAAGAAGGCATAGTGCCTCCTACGATTAACTTCGATAACCCAGATCCGGATTGTGATTTAGATTATACGCCTAATAAAGTTAAAGAACGTGATGTTCAGGTATACATGTCGAATTCTTTTGGATTTGGTGGTCATAATGCGTCTATTATCGGAAGAAAATATACTGCATAATTTTTAATGGGTTGTTCACCCTTTTATTTAGCTGGATGTGATGAAGCAGGAAGAGGAGCTTTAGCCGGTCCTGTTGTAGCTGCTGCAGTAATACTTGATTATTCTTCAATAGACTCTTCATTGTTGGGAGATTCTAAGCAATTATCAGGTTTTGAACGTGAACGCGCTTATTGTATGTTAAGAGAATCTGATTCGACTATCGCTTTTTCTATTATTAATCATAAGGTTGTTGATACTATCAATGTGTTATCGGCATCGCTGTTAGCAATGGCTCGAGCGGTACGATATTTGCCTCTACAGCCACATAAAGTTGTAGTTGATGGTAATAAGTGTCCGATTATAGAAAACGTAGCTGTGAGCTCTATGGTAAAGGGTGATCAGAAATTATTAGAGATATCAGCGGCATCTATTGTTGCAAAAGTAATTCGAGATCGCATTATGAATCGCTATAATACATATTTTTCAGAGTATCGATTTGAAAAACATAAAGGGTATGGTACAAAAGACCATTATGATGCCTTGTTTCAAAATGGTCCTTGCAAAATACATCGTAAAAGTTTTTCACTGTCTAAACAATTGTCATTATTTTAATGCTATCAAATCGGTCTGTGGGATATAAATTTGAAATTCTTTGTGTGCAATACTTAGAAAAATTAGGTTATCGGGTGTTAAAAACGAATTATTATTCACCCTTTGGTGAAATCGATATTATTGCACAGCAAGGGGAGTATATCGTGTTTGTTGAAGTGAAATATTCTGCTAGTGATTGTGTGAATGTTGTGTATAAACTAAATGCAGCTAAAAATAAACGGTTAATGAAATCAGCTTTACATTATATGTCGATTTTTCGACTTAACTTACAACCTCGTTTTGATTTGATTTCAGTAATAAAGAATAAAATTACGCATTATAATAACATTATTTATGCTTGAGAATTTTGTTGTTATTGTTTTATTTATTTCGGTTTATAATAATAAAAAGGGATTATGAATCAGGCAAATTTATCAGATATAATTTTGGATATCAACAATAAGCAAATTTATTTGCTTAGACAAGAAAGCGCATCGAAAGAGTTGTTGCTATTTTTTGAAGAAATCATAGATTCTGGCGATATAACAGAAACAAAAACTTCAGATATTTTAGAGGTGTTTTTTTCTGCTTTAAATAGTCATAATTCTATAGATATTAATGAGAAAATTCTTGATTTACATACTAAATTAGTGAGTAGCTATGAGTTAGCTGAATCTATAAACGATGATTTTTTTAGAAATATTACGCAAATGTTTAAGATAAAAGCGTCTTCAAGATCGGCTAATTTTGATCGTAAATTAAATTTATTGCTAGAATTTTATGTGATTAAATGTAATGAAAATTTTTCATTACAGCACTATGAATTAATTTTAAAATTTTTAGAAAGTCGCTTGAAACAGTCGTTTTCTTTTCCGTTTGTTTT
>JBILGQ010000023.1:0-8717 GCA_044350955.1 Candidatus Marinamargulisbacteria bacterium
TTCAGTTTTAGGGAGGATTCATTATGACTATAACAGGTTCGTTTAATTTTTTTAACTATCTAAGACCTAAAAATGCAGTTTCACATCAAAATCCGGCGAATCGGAAGAGTAAATCTTGTGGTTCTCTTATTGATCCTAAAGGGTCTCCTAATTCAGTGTTGGCTAGTCCTCGAACCAGTATAGTGCCTCTCGATATTACAGAGCCATTAAAACAAATTGATCATAAGCTAAATAAATTTTTCAAGGATTTGAGAAAAGAGTCTAATTTTAAAATATGTGATATTCATGAATTAATTAAAAAACAATGTATAGCATCTGCTGTTGAAGTACACGAAGCTTTGAACAAGATGTTAAGAGATGTAAGAAAAAAATTTGAAACTGAGAATCCTGATTTAGCAAAAAATATTAAATATACAAAATTTTTTGATCAACTATATGAAAGTAAAGCGCGTTGTGGGGACTTTATTTCGGAAAGTATGAATAATAGAGGTTTGGTATCTAAATTACGTTTGAATGGCGATGTGGCGGATGATGTCTATAAAAGTTTAAGCGAGGTATTGAGTGCCCCTGTAAAAAAATCTGATTCAAGATCCAATGATGCAAAGGTTTTTACTCCTATAGCGGTTGAACCAAAGTTATCTAAACAGGAATTATTAGTACTACATGGTAAAATAAATCAATATTTTGTAAATTATTTTTCAGAACTTAAGCTTGAAATGGTAATTAATGCAGATTATTTAAAGACAAGAAATGCAACTGTTTTTGAAAAGGCGCTTGAAAACGATGATGAATATTTTGACCTTATAACAAGATTAAAAAATTCCTTAAAAAACGAATTGAAGTTAGACATGGATAATTATCATTCACAAATACAAAGTGAACTTGGAATTATTTTTAGCGATAAAACTGATTTATCGAAACTTAAGGAAAAGCAATTACTTGCTTTAAAAAACATGAATACAAAAGCTACAGAAATTCTGAAAAATAAATATCAGAAAATAAATAGTCTTTATATTACGGAAAAAGCACCTGAAACAATAAGAAAAATTTTTCATAAATTCTTCACTGTTCTGAATGAAGAAAGAAAACATCTTAAATATGATGCTCCACTTTTTTCTATGATTACTTTAGGATATAAATAGTCGTCTTAAATAGTGAGAAAATGCCTTTATGAGAGGATCATGATAGTTATTTATTCACAAGTTTAACCCACTTGTTTTCGTAGTGTATAATACACGATACCATGGCGCTATTTATTCATGTTAGTTGAAGACTTTAATTTTGATTTGCCGTCGCATTTGGTAGCCCATGCTCCTTGCGATAAGCGTGATCAAAGCGCGTTGATGTTTGTGAATCGGCAAAATAAAACACTACAGCATCATTCTTTTTTTGAGTTGCCTCTTTTACTTCAAGAGAATGACGTTTTAGTGGTGAATAATTCTAAAGTATTTAATGCACGGCTTTATGGTAAAAAAATTAGCGGTGCTTTAATTGAATGTTTGCTTTTAGAAGAAGAATTTTTGGGGGTATGGCGGTGTTTGTGTAAGCCTGCTAAACGCTTAAAAATTGGTGATACACTTATTTTTTCACAGACTTTTTTGGCTACTGTACAGTCAAAAGAAGAACAGTTTGTTTATTTGAAATTACAGTATGAGGGCGATTTATATCAGCGTTTAGAAGAGGTGGGCGAACCGCCTTTGCCGCCTTATATTTCGGTAGACAATGCAAAGAATTTTTCGGATCGCTATCAAACGGTTTATGCGAATAATAGCATGAGAGGATCTGTCGCTGCGCCTACTGCAGGCTTGCATTTTACACCCGAACTTTTGCTGGCTTTAAAAAACAAGGGTATTGCTATCGAAGAAGTGACCTTGCATGTGGGATATGGAACGTTCAAGCCGGTTACAGCTACTCGAATTGAAGATCATGACATTCATGAGGAATCGTTTTCTATAACAGAAGACTGCGCTTTGCGTTTACTTGCTTATAAAAAACAAGGGCGTCGACTTATTGCTGTAGGGACTACAACTGTGCGTGTGCTTGAAACGGCTTTTAATGGAAATACCTTTCAAACGGGTTTGCAACGATCGAAAATATTTATTTATCCTGGGTATCAATTTAAATGTGTCGAGGGATTAATTACTAATTTTCATTTGCCGCAATCAACACTGTTAATGCTGGTATCTGCTTTTGCAGGAAGAGAGTTTGTGATGGCAGCTTACAGGGAAGCTATAAAGAAGCAATACCGATTTTATAGTTTTGGGGATGCCATGTTGATACTTTAATGTTGAAGCAAATTTTTGTTACATTATTTTTGTTAGTTAGTTTTTTTTCGATAGTTTCTGCCGAAGAAAAAGCGCTTGCCGAAATTATTGTGACTGAATCGGTGTTATTAAAAGAAGCTCGTGAGACTGCCGAGCCTTATTTTAAAACCAAACGTGGGAACATTTATACGGTTCTTGATCAGGAAGGCAATTTTGTTAAACTTCAAATTTTAAAGTCTAAAGAAGCTTGGGTCTTGGCTTCAGATGTTCGAATTACAGTGCCTGTTTCAGTTTTGCCATCAACTAATACTGTTTTGACAAATAATAGTGTTGTGACACAGAATTTATATAGTTATTTGGGACAAGAAAATTATCGCTTTCCTACTCGTTCTGAAAACAAACAATTTGATATAGATGTAGACGGTTTTTATGAAGTGAGAGCTAGTGCAAGGGATTATTCTCCGAAGAGTAGAGATACTACCGTGTGGCGGGCTATTACCAATGATCCGGTATATCAAAAAATACCTCGCGATGTTTTGCTTGGGCCTATGCAACTTAATTTTAAATCAAAAATCGGAATTTCGGGTAAATTATCAGATGATTTATATGTGTATTATGATATTGAACAAAATCCTGATTTGCCTAGCCGTTATGACGTTAAAGTTGATTATCGTGATCATCATTTTCAATTTTTTCATTTGGAATCAAAATTTCAAGAGGGGGAGTATTTAAACGTTGCCAAATCTTTAAGAGGAGCAAAGTATGAGTATTTATCAGACTCTACACAATTTAGATTTGCTACAGGTAAAGAACGGTCAAACTCTAAAATTATAGAAGGCTTTGGTTCGGGTTTAAAAACTATCAAATTATCGGATCGCTTTATTTTGCCAAGTTCTGTGACGATTTTTGTAAATAATTCTAAACGACAAGAAGGATCTGATTATACGGTTGATTATTATAAAGGAGAGGTAACCTTTAAATCTCCGCCTCAGGTGTCTGATTATTACAAAATTATTTATGAAGCGTCTAACCCAATTTCCGACTATTTACCTGTTTTAGCTAGGCGTAGCTTTATGGGTATAGAGTATGGGATGAAATCTGAAAAAAAAGTGAATCGAACTCTGTTACAGGATTCTACAACAGAAACACTGCGTTATAAAAAACGACAGTCTGACACGTTTAAGCCTATTGTATTTAACGCCAGTTATTTTGAGCGCAGTGTGCTTAGTGATGCCTCAACATTTAAAGAATTGGCAGAAATTCTGGTGACCTTAAATATTATAGATGCGTCTTTTATGCTGGCGAATGATTATTCTCCGGTAAAAAGTGATCTTGATATACCCACTTCATCTAAATTTTTTGTGTATTCCGCGCGTATTCAAGAGGCTTTAGATATGTATTTTTTTGATGTGTCTGATGCTAGGAGGAAATTTCAGGCTCAGCAATATTCGGCTAGTCAGTTAAGCCCTGAAGATTTGAGTTTGATAGAGTCTGTGACTTTTGCGGAATCGGTAGAAATTTGGAATGAATTAAAGGCATTAGGCATTATCGATGGTCAGGGATTTATTCGAAATGATATTAAAACTGCTAAAACCTTATTTAGACCAGAGTCGCGATTTTTTTCTTATGAGACCCTGTTGTTAAGCTGGTTAAAACAATTTTTAGTAGATCCGGATACTAAAAAAGAGTCTTTTTTTATTTTAAAGCATCGTCCACTTGTGTTGGGTTCCGATGAAGTAAC
The DNA here is from genome assembly GCA_044350955.1 of Candidatus Marinamargulisbacteria bacterium. Taxonomy (GTDB): domain Bacteria; phylum Margulisbacteria; class Marinamargulisbacteria; genus JBILGQ01. The sequence goes on from JBILGQ010000023.1 coordinate 4,006, forward strand.
GGTAAACGGGGTTAAATTGCGATCTTTGGTTGATTATTATGTCGATTATGGTTTAGGTACGCTGTCGTTATTATTGCCAGTATCTGAAACAGATGATATTCAAATTCGTTATAGCTATTATTTAACAGGTAAGGCTGAAGAAGAATTTGTAGGTAATTATAGCAAAGGTCCATTTCAACTTAAGCATGTGCCTGTTGTAAATGGATCGCCAATCGTTTATTTAAATAAGAGGCAATTGCGTGATATAGACGATTATATTTTGAAGTATGATAGTGGGGAGCTTTATTTTAATTTTGAAGTCGATTTTCCGTCTATCATTTCGATTCGTTATGAATATATTCAAAATAAAGAAGAAGTAAGCCAAGAAAATAAAAGTCCAATTGAATTTAGCACTTCTTTTGTACGGGAATTTATGCCGACAGGTGAAGAAAATATAGTTAGTTCAATCGTGTCAGAAAATATAACAAGCGATGATGTGTTTGGTGATATCATTCAATTAAAAAATTATCCGTTAACGAATACAGCCAATCTTAAATTAAGTGTTAATAATAACCTACTCTCTGAATCAGATTATTCGATTGAAAGCACCTTTAAATCGCAGATACGGCTAACAAATTCTACTATAAATTTAGATGGGGCTGATATTAAAGCCAGTTACGATTATATTAATGGATTTAGTACTACTTATACATTTTATATTAATAAAGAAAACGTGCGGGCTAATGGAGTATATAATTTAAATAATGATCAATTCGAGCTTACGGAAGTTCCGATAAAATATAATGGGATAAAATATATTCGTTTTCAAGACGCTCAAACAGGTGAAACTGTATTGTTAGACACTAATTCTTTTGAAGTGATTTCGTACGGATTAAATAATGACGGAAACTCTATCTCGATAGCGTTTAAGCAAAAATATTTAGATAGTGGGTATAATGAATCGTCTTTAGATTCGCGCTATGGTTACCCTGGTGAGGGCGATTCATTTACTATAGTTTATGATTATACGCCCAATGTCTCAACTTCAACAGGCGAAATTATCAAACAAATGTTTGCTGCAAATGTCACGGCTGAATTATCAGACAAGTGGTCGCTAAATACAGAAATAGCAGTAGCCGGGAATAATTTTAGTGAGAATATTTTAGATGCTCCCATCAAACAATTAAGAGGGACTGGCGTAGATAATCAGTCGTATCTTTTAGGTCATACAAATATAGTTGAAGACAGCGAACAGGTGTTTTTAAATGGTTTATCACAAACTAAAAACGAAGATTATAGCATTATTTATAAAACAGGTTCGATTATCTTTAGAAATTTTACCCCAGGGCCAGACGATGATATCTCTGTATATTATCAGTATTATCAAAGTGGGGCAGAAATAGCGGCAGACTCTTTAGATTATTCTTATGCATCTAAAGTGTCGGCATTTTACGACACGCCTTCTTTAAATATAAAAGGGACTTTTAAGTACATTGATAGTGATTTTAACAGCGTTGGTCGTATTCAAGAGGTGGGAGGTAGTACTGTTATTGAATCGGGCTTAGACTGGAAATTAACTCAGGCAACAGCCTTAAAAGGAAGTTTTGGGAGCCGTCAAATTTTTTCTAAAGAAACTTTGAATAATGAAGATTTGTTTAAACGCCAACATATGTTGGATTCCTCTCTTAAAACCTTGTTATTAAATAGAATTAATACGAATCAAACAGTGCGCTATCAAACGGATGTTGCAGATGCAGATCCCGATAATAATAATAAGCGCTCAGAAGACTCAAGAGTGCTAGCTTATGAATCTACTTATAACCTAGGGAAAAGTTCTTTATCCTATAATGCTTCAGAAAAATTATCTGATTATTTAGATCAAGATGCTTTTGTTAAAACGAATACTCAGGTTTTATCTTTTAGTAATAATACTGCGTTTGACGATGTGTTTTTATTCGGAAAATTAACCTTAACTCCCAGTTATTATCGCTCTTTAGCTTCTAATCAATATCAAGACAGCCCAACACTTGCCTATACTCTTGTAGATCAGTATAAATTAAATTCGTCTTTTTCACCCTTTACCGCCTTGAGATTTGGGGCTGATCTGCGATATGAAGAAAAGAAAGATCAAAAAAAGGATGCCGCAAGCTATAGCTTGAATCGCTCGTCTTCTTATGGAATTGATTCAACTTATAATCCCTATTCTTGGCTGGGTTTAGCAGGATTTTATAATCATAGCGAAGATTTATCACCATTATTAAATCAAAGTAGTGATATTGATCAAAAAAGCTCGTATTCTATAAACAAGTTTTTACCCTATTACGCTATTCTTTCTTTAGGAGCGGATAAAGGAAATTTTTTATTATATCCTATTTTAAAGTCAAATTTTACAGCATCGCATAGCGAATGGGATAAAATAAGCAATAATCAACGAAAATATAGTAATGGTAATACAGATAGGTATGGCATTAGTGAAATTGGCATACTATCTTCTTTAAAAATTACTGCATTAAGCTATAGTCAATCGATTTCACAATCAGAAAATACTATTCCCCAACCAACAGTATCACGTAATGAAAGTATCTCTCATGAGGATAAATATTCTGGGAATCTTCAATATCAATCGAATAAAAGAGGGTTAAAGCATATTAGTTATGCTTACGTTTTTTCTGATGCAACGAACGATTCAGAAAATGTAGATTTTGCGACTAACGCCACCGGAAATCGCTATGAAAAACTAGGGAGCGATCAAAGTTATGTGCATAGTTTAAGTATAAAACCACCACAACTTTTTCTTTGGAATCCTTTTAATCGAAAGAAGCCGATACGTTTAGGGAATGCAAATTTTACAGTGAACAAATCGAATTTATACGCCGTTAAAGAAAATTATCAATATTCTATTTTAGCTAATAGCAATAGCTCACTTTTAACGACTTATTATGTAGATAACCGCTATGATGAAGCTATTAAAACAACGGCGTCGCTGTCGCCATTTAACTTATTTACAGTATCTGGTGATTATAGCCCGGCTCTGACCTACTTTACCCGTAATGGGGATGTCTATACAGGCTCTACTTTGCAAGATAAATTGAACTATAATCTTTCAAGTTCTGTTTCTCCGTTTTCTTTTCTGACTTTGTCTGCGGGGCTGGCCTATAAAGATTATACGCAATATCAATCATCTTCAGCCAATATAAGTGAATCACAGCTAAAAGAAGCCCATCAAAATAATTCGTCGATTTTAGATTCGTATCTGTTTCATGAATCTACAGGGTTTAATTCGTCTTTTACGGTTAGAAAATACTTTTTAGGGTTTACAGGAGGAATTGAACGCATTGATAAGAAAGAAATTGACATAATAGGAAACTTGGCTCTTTTTGAACAAAATTCTCATTCAGGTAAAATTATTTTTTATTTTAAAAGAGATATGAATTTAAATTATACCTTAAAATTTAGTCGTACGAATAATTCTGAAGGTCGGTCACAAAGCATTAATTTTAATTGGACACCATTAAAGAAAACCTATACGTCTATTTATTTAGATTATCAATTTACACAAACTACCGGTTTTGATTTTAACGATATTCAGCAAGAAAACTCGGTTCAAGGTGACGGGAACTATACAAAAACACAAGTTATAAATCGAGACGATATAGTGCAAAAAGGCAGCCTAACTTTATCATTAACTTTTCCAATAAACTCATCACCTTATTTGAATAAATTTGTTATTGAAGGCGAAGGTCATATAAAAGCAATTGATGACAAAAAAGATTCAGCTAATAATTTTTATATCTCAGGAATGTTGTTTAAAGGAACCTTGTTTTTTTAATTCGTCAGTTTGATACTGTTACAGTGCTATATAATGCCTACTCATTTTGCGACAGTCTCATGTAGGTGTTTTGATAATTATTTCTGTTATAATACCGTCATGTTTGGAGCAAAAGATCGATACGATTTATATCAAAAATTAAAGGCATTACTTCAAAAAAATGGTTTTATTGTTAATCCCTACCGTGATATTGACTATGGATTACAGTTTTTGTTGTCTTTTGGGAATGAATCAGAATTGTTGCGTTTGTATGACGGTAAAAAAGGCTTGCGATTAGATTATTCTCAAATAAAAAGCCAGGCATTTTTAAGTGCGATTCAAACTGTACTTTCTGAGACCGAAGCGCGTAGTAAACCTATGCAACAGATTGTTCCTTCAGGCGAAAAAGATGTTGAGTCATTAGATTCTCAAAGTGACCCGGATGATTTAATTGGGGTAGATGAATCAGGCAAAGGCGATTATTTTGGCCCTCTTGTAGTAGCATCTGTGCGTATTAACGATGAAACTCGCGAAAAATTGGCGGGGCTTAATATTCAAGACAGTAAAAAATTATCGCCAAAAGCAATTGATGAATTGGCCGGATATATTATTAATTCCTGCCAACATACAGTGATTATTATTGGTAATGAAAGTTATAATACTGTGTATGAAAAATTTCAGAATTTGAATCATATTTTAGCCTGGGCTCATATGAAAGCAATTGAAGATAATTTGAAACAAGGGCATTGCCCCAATGTATTATGTGATCAATTTGCAGCGCCTTCGTTATTGAAAAATGCTTTACGCGCAAAACGTTTAAACGTGACGCTGTATCAGCGTCCTCGAGCTGAAGCCAATTTGGCAGTTGCTTGTGCTAGTATTTTAGCTCGCTATTATTTTGTGGATCAGTTAAACCGTATGTCTA
>JBILGQ010000272.1:0-2505 GCA_044350955.1 Candidatus Marinamargulisbacteria bacterium
ATCTTTAAAGATTTTTTGAATAGTAGCATCAATTTTTTCTGGAGAGGGTTTGTTTAAAGAACGAATAGTTGCTTCAATAGAATCAGCTAACATCACGATGCCGGCTTCTTTGCTTTTTGGAAGGGGGCCCGGGTAACGAAATTCAGCATCGCTGTCGCAATTTTCGCCATGTTCAAGTTTTTCTTTTTCAAAGAATAACGATAATAAACTGCTGCCATGGTGTTGTAGTATAATATCTTGAATAATAGTGGGTAATTTGTGCTGTTTAGCCATGTCGTAACCTTCTTTCACATGCGATAAAATAATCATTTTACTCATTTTAGGCGCTATATCGTCGTGGGGATTTTGTGAAGAAAATTGATTTTCACTAAAAAACTGTGGCCGTTTTAATTTTCCGATATCATGAAAATACGATCCTACACGGCACTGTAACGCGTCGGCATTCACGGCTTCTGCAGCGGCTTCAGATAAGCTGGCTACCATTAAACTATGCTGATAGGTCCCAGGTGCTGTAGTCATCATTTTTTTAAGAAGTGGATGATTTAAATTGGATAGCTCTAATAAGGTTTGTGATGTTGTAATTTTAAAAAGTGATTCAAAATAGGGAAGTATTGCTAGTGAAATCATCGACGATAATACGCCGTTTCCAAAGGCGGCTAAAATATGAATACCGTACCATAGAATATTATTTTCTCCGTTTAGTAATCCCAGAGCGATAACAAATACAGTGTTAAAAATTCCTACTTTGTATCCGGTATAAATTAATTCGCTGCGTTTATGAATTTGATGAATATAAAAGGTGGTAATACTGTTACTAAAGAATAAAAACAGCAGGGCTTCGAAGGAATTTTGAAACAATAAGGCAACCAGAATGCTAATTAATGAGCCTGTTAATAAGGAGATATTAGATGCTACTAAAAAAGATAATAACATGGAAGATAATGAAATTGGTATTAATAAAAAATGAACACTTTTGTCGGGTAAAAGTGAAAGACTAAATACAAAACGACTTAAGCCAATCACTAGGGTCATGATTAAACCAATTAAGACATAATATTTAAGTTTATCTATGGAATGATTAAAGGTTTTAATAAAACGTACTAGTAAAAATATAGAACATATCGTGATAATAAAAATGCCTAAATAAGTCATAATATTGGCTTTACGATTATAGATATTTAGCGCTTTAAAGACTTCTATATGCATGGGTTCTACTGTCGTAGATTTGTAAACAATTACTTGCCCTTGTCTGTAAATAGTTTTACGTAAATTTAAAGATTTTATAGCTTGTTCGCGTAATAAATTACTTTGTTCTTCATCAATAATAAAATTTGGTTCTATATAATGGCTTAAGATTTTTTTTGTTAGAACATGCATGACAGGATTGTAATAGTTAAAGTTAGCTTGAATTTCTGTAAAAAGAGTCTCTTGATTCTGTTCTCGAAGTTCAGAAAGTAAATAGTGTTTTGTAAAATTCAATACATCTGTTTCGTATTTTTTAGTCGGATCTTTTTTTAAATTTGTGAGTAAGAGAAATTCTTTTTCAGTTAAGATTTGTTTTAAACTTAAACTAAGAGACTGATACGATTTCATGTTAGTTGCTTGAAAAAAGTAACGCAGATTTTCTATGATTTGGGCATTAATACTAGAGTCTATGACGTAGACTTTGCCGATATTTTTTTTTGTTTCTTCAATTAATTGGTGATTAGCTATTTTGTCTTCTGCTGATTCAAACTCTAAATATTTTGGGGAAACGATGTTTTCAGGCGCAATGTCTCCGGCGACTAAATTGATATTTTCGGGTAAGTAAGGGCTAAATACTATGGCCGAAATAATGAGTGTGTAAAGGCCTAGTACAGCTAGTAATGTGATGCGTTTTAGAGAGAAGATTTTAAAGCCTCGTTTGCCAGTTAACATTTTCAAATTTTTTAAACCATGTCATTTGTTGTTTCGAAAACCGTTTTGTGTTTAGTTTGATTAAGTGTATCATTTCATCATGACCAATGTCATCGTTTAAGTATGAAATGACTTCTTTGTATCCGATACTTTTTAGTGATTGTAGATTAGCACTATAGCCTTTGTCTAATAAGAGCTTTACTTCGTTTACTAATCCTTGTTCAATCATTTTATCTACACGTAAATTTATTCGGTCTATTAGTTGCGATTTTTCGGCTGTTAAACCGATGATTTGTACATCAGAACGGATGTTGCTTTGGTGTTTAATTTCGGATGGCTTTTTTTTCGTGCTTCTTGCTAATTCAAGAGCTCGAATTAGATGGTGTTTATTATTTGGATGAATTTTGTTTGCGCTTACTGTGTCGATTTCATTCAGTTCTTTCCATAATTTATGGCCTGAATCTTGCTGATATTCTTGTGTGAGTTGTTCGCGTAAATGAGGATCAAATTGTACTTGGGGGAATTGATATTGGTATAAAAAGGCTCTTAAAAATAAGCCAGTACCGCCACAAATAATTAGGGGTGTTTGCGTTGTTTTGCACTGTTGTA
>JBILGQ010000024.1:0-8686 GCA_044350955.1 Candidatus Marinamargulisbacteria bacterium
TAATAAACTCTTTGTCTACCTTATAGTTGCTTGCATATTTTGTGGATCGGTCAATATTTCCTATAAGACTAAAGTCTGGGATAATATTAAGTTTGATTATATTGTCTAGTTTAAGATGTAAATATGCTATTTTTATTGTTAAATACTCAAAAACGTCCATCTCTGTAGTTAATTTAGGGCTAACTTGTTGGTTATATATACTTAAAAAGGCTTCTGCTTTTCTTGGATCTAGACTTTTTTTAGCAGCAGACATTAAAATTTTAAGATCTTTGAAGTTTTGAATACGATATCGTTCATTTATTTCACCTGCATCTAAATATTTAGTAGCGTTATTCATAATGTCTTTGGCAGTATCTTTTTTATAATTTTTTTGTTGATGAGTAGATCTGTTTGATATAGAACCATTACTAGTATGTAGAACAACTGCTTGTCCGCTTTTAGCCCCCCCACTGATGTCAGCAATCCCTATCTCTCGAAATTTAGCAGCATCAAGCGATGTATCTGATGAACTAGATTCATCGCTAATTCTGCTTACCGAATCTGCTACATCACTTTTAAAGCCTCCTCCTCCTGAATGCTCTAACTTACTATCTAAACCCGCTAGAGAAACAAATAAACTAATAACATCATTAGATCTGCTTACACCTGCTGCTCTGCTATCAAAACTCCGACGAAGTTGATCAGAGAGTTGGTCCCATTCATTTTCATCAATAATTCTGTCTGTATCTGTTTCTCCGCCAATTTTAGCACGACGAGTTCTAGATTTTCCTGCATACTCTACATCACTATTAGGGGCTATATCTTCTTCTAGTCCCATAAAAGGAGAAACACTTAAATCCCTCATTTCGGGTGTAAATCCTGATCTACGAACACGAACTTTGCTACCCCCACCCACCTCAAAATCGCTTTCTGGATCTGATAAATGCTCAACTAACCCAGACGCGGTAGGGGCAGGCGGTTGTTCGCCCCATGCTTCACGACGAATTCTAGAAGCACCATCTAATAGAGAAGTGTTAACTCGTTTCGTATTATCATTTAATTTTTTACCCACACGTTTATTAACAGACCTCACTCGTGGCGATTGACTCCCATCTCTACCAATTTGGCTACACATAATTAATTCCCCCGAATTTATAATTTTCTTGTTACATATACAAATAAATTCTAAATTAAACATTAATTCATAGTCATTACATTTTGTTTAATACTCACAGCATTAAGGAATCAAAAAAACATGGCAAATATTTCAAACTCATTTCAACATCGACCTTCTTTAAACCAAGCCTCTTTACGAGGAACTAATCTATAAACAGAATGGTCAAAAAAAAATCTATAAAAAATTTTTAAAAGGTGTCTTAGCACGAAAAGTTAAAGATTCCATTAATACTCCGAATAGCCCATTATTATCGAAAGTTTAGATCCAAAAGCTAGCGAGATGGCATTGGCAATAACAATCGCAAAAGAAAAACACTGGTTAATTGAATACCCAGAACCTACGATAAAGCAATATTTAGACCATTTATATTTACAAAAACCCCGATGATTTGAAATGGCACAAAGCCAATATTACAAATAGCACGATCAATTTATTAAAAATGGAGCCAGTATTTTTGATCAAAAGCCAGATAAGAAAGTGGAGCGGCTAGAATCTTAAAGCGAAAACAACCTAAATCTAGAATAGACGACTGGCTGGAGGCTTTAATTTCGCGCCTTAAAAGAAGACTTAGTCTGGGCTCATGACTGGTACCTACCTTTTCAATTTCAACAGGATTTTGATCGATGGGTTCATGACTATAATTCCGATTTGCCCCATCAATCCTTGGCTTACAAAACTCCCGCTCAAGCCATGCTCGCTTTCTATAATCGCAAAATTAATACGGAGCTGCTTATCACTTAATTTTCTCCCTTTTTTTTGCCTTGCTTAACTGGGGGCATTACACCTTAGGACTTATTCCTTTTAACGATAAGCATAGATATGGAAGAAAAGTATAAAAACCAATTTAAAGTGGTGGGCGGTAGTGGGCTCGAACCACTGACCTACGGCTTGTAAGGCCGGTGCTCTACCAACTGAGCTAACCGCCCGAAACGGAGCTTAATTTTAACAGCTTAAGGAAAATAAGAAAAGCGTGTAAAACAAGTATATTCAAACTACATAAACTAAAGCCCCCCCCGGGGTATTCAAAAAAATTTATTGATCGATACTTAGTAATTCAATCTCGAAAACAAGCAATTTACCTGGTTCAATAACGCCATTTCCAGCATCACCATAGGCCAAAGAAGCTGGCACTACTAATTCCCAAGTACTACCCACAGTCATTAATTGCAAGGCCTCTGTCCATCCAGAAATTACTTGATCTAAACCAAACTGAACAGGCTTGTTATGTTTGTGTGAACTATCAAACTCAGTTCCATCTATAAAACGTCCTTTATAATGTACAGTTACTACATCACTTATTTTAGGTTGTGCGCCTGTACCTGCTTTAATAACTTTGTATTGCAATCCTGATGATAAAGAAACCACACCTGGTTTTTCAGCATTCGCTGCTAAAAATTTAGCTCCGTCTTCTTTATTTTTATCACGCATCCCATTTAATGCTGTGACCAAACGATTTTGCAATTGGGTATAATATTTTTGAACATCTTCTTGAGACAAAGCATTTTTACTTGAGACTGCATCTTCAAGACCTTGAATCATAGCAGCTAAATCTATATCTACTTTATATTGGCTTAAATACTCTAATTGAGGTTTAATATTTTCTCCTAACAAATGCCCGTTAGCATAGCTTTCTTTTTTAATATCTGTGCTTAAATCAACTTCTTTCTCTGTACAAGCAGTTAATGCCATTAGCGCAGTAATAACTACTACTCCTAAAACTCTAATTTTCATGTATAGTCTCCTTTTATTTAAAGAGCAAAAAATCAAATCATGATCCATTACTCGTGTAATAGTTTAGCAGTAAATTACTATAATCTACAACGAAAAAAGGCCACAGAATAACTGGCCTTAATTGACGAATAATGATTCAAATACTCTTGTTCCATCCTCTGAAATAAAGACTTCGTCCAAATTCGATCACTTTTATTGCCGCGAACCCCTGTTTTTTTTATAACCTGTAACAATTCAAACAACGACTCGTACTGTCGAAAAAAACTATGACTTTCACAAATAAATTCAGAAAAATAAGGTTGAAAAGCAGTTTTATAATCTTCAATAGAATAAAATTGTTCTGAAACGATGCTTTCATAGCATCCACACTGCTGCTTAAGTACTGTAGACAATTCTTTAAACGTACCAGGTAAAAAAACAGAAAATAGCAACTCGGACTCTTTATGCATATGCCGTGTTAAATTAGCAAATAGACTGTCTAAATCATGTACCCAATGAAACGTAGCATTTGAAAAAATTAAATCATAAGCCCGATTATGCTCAAAACTTACAGCATCCTGACAATAAAACTGCAAATTAGTTGATACATTCAACAGTGTTGCTCTATCAATCATGGCCTGCGATTGGTCAATGCCAACTACAAAAGAACTAGAAAAAGCATCATACAAACGCAAAGCCCCCTCCCCGCTAGCAGAACCAACATCTAAAACAGAAGAGAAGCTCTTCTTAGTTGCTAATTTATGCAAATAAGAAAAAACTTCTCTTTGAATATCGTTATATTTATCATAACTTGCTGCAGCTCGAGAGAAACTCTCGTTAACCGCATCAAACACCATAAAAACTAGACTTATCCTGCAGCTTCTTCGCTTAATTCAGCGTCGTTCGAATCTACTTCTTCAGCACTAAGCTCTGCAACTTTTTTTTCATCTGATTTTTTGTCTTTTCTAGCTTTAAATCCTGTATCTTCTTTTTTCTCTTCTGCTTCTACGTGTACGGTTATAAATGTCTCTACACTAGGATGTACTGTAAGCTGCACTTTATAAACACCAACTGATTTAATAGGCTGATAGCTTCTTAAATCATGTCTATCTAAGTTTGTTTCATGCTGAATATTCATGGTTTTTACAATATCACTTACTGTAATTGATCCGTATAACTTGCCATCATCATGTGTATTCACAACAAATTTAATGCTTTTACCATTTATTGCCGAATGCAACTCTTGAGCATGTTTTTGAATTTCCAAATCTCTTTTCTCAGCTTTTTTACTAATAGCCTGTATTTTTGAAAAATTCTCAGGCGTATTTTCTACAACAAATCCATTTGGAAACAAATAATTACGAGCAAACCCATAAGCAACTTTCTTACATTCACCTAATTTGAATCTACCTTTTTCTTCTTTAACAAATACTACTTCTAGTTCTTTTCCCATACCCTAGTTCTCCTGTTATTAACTTTCTAAACAATGTGGTAGCAACCCAATAAATCGCGCTCGTTTAATAGCTTGTGCTAACTTTCGTTGCCACTTAGCAGTCAGTCCAGAATTGCGTTTCGGAACAATTTTCCCTCTTTCCGTAACAAAACGGGATAAAGTTTTAATATCTTTATAATCAATTACTTCGTATTTATTAGCAGAAAAAAAACATACTTTTCTTCTTGTACGTCTAGGTTTTACAGGTACGGCTGGTTTGTTTTTATTATTTTTCATATATAGCTCCTTTTTATGCGATTCCTTCACTTACTGGCATATCAGCTGTTACGCGATCTAACATTTGAAAATTATCCGCAACAACTTCTACCCACTCTCTCGACTCACCATTTCTATCATAACTATCAATACGCAGTTCGCCTTCAATGGCTACTAATTGACCTTTTTTCAAATATTGTGAAGCCACCTCAGCAAGACGTCTCCAAGTGACAACATTAATAAAATCAGCCTCAGATTCTTCCCCAGCTTTTTTAAGACGATTCACAGCTATAGTAAATCGAGATAAAGAAATCCCAGACATAGTAACTTTTGTTTCTGGTTCTTTTGTTAATCGGCCAATTAAAAATACCTTATTATAATTTGTCATTAGAACGGCACATCCTCAGTTTCTATTTGCTCATCAAATACATGTGATAAATCAGATTTATATTGAATAGCGTCATTAAAATCAACTCTATGCGTATTTTTTGAATTATTAGGATTTTCTTCTAATATAGGAATTTCATTAACAGAAGAATTAGAACCATAGCTTGATTGACTAAATATTTTTAAACGTCTTGCATAAATCTCAGTCACGTAAACACGCTTTCCTGAATTATCGTCATACTGACGATTGCGAATAGATCCTTCAACTAATACTTCTTGACCTGGGTTTAACCCAGTTGCTTCTGATATAGAATCAAAACAAACAACAGAAAAATTATCAGCAGACGGTGCTACACCCTCAACTGCACTACGTTCTACACGCAAAGTAAAGCTAATAACTTCAGCCCCTGTGTTTAATCTCTTCTTTTCTATCAAAGAAGAAACAGCACCAATAAGAATTATTTTATTAAATTGCGACATGGGCTAATTTTTCAGCTAACTCCGCTTTTGGCAAAATTGAATCTAAACTAACAATCAAATGCCTAAATACATTTTCGTTAACTTTTAGTTCGTCTTGTAAATGTTTCACTTGTTCAGGAGTAGCAAGGAAGTGGATTTGATAATAATACCCTTGCTTTTGCTTTTTTAATTCCATAGGGAAATCTTTTAATCCCATAGCATTATATTCTAATATCACTGCACCTTTCTCAGTGATAAATCCTTGTACTTTTTCAGATACTTTGTTGCGTTGTTCTTCTGTAAGACCTACTTTAACAATAAATAATATTTCATAACCTGTTGCTTTCATTTTTACTCCTTAAAACCGCCTTTTTATGATTTTGTATATAAAAAAGGCTGTTCATCATAACATAGTTTTACTTTAGTATTCAAGCGTAAAGCTAATCAGTCAAGCCACTTTTTATAAGTGGCCCTATTATAAAGAGATTTAACTATATAAACTAGACTTTCTCAAAGTTAGATATACAAGCATCTGTTAAACAAATATGAGGCCCAATTTCGCAGCCCGTCCCAATAACAGTATTCCCACGAAGAACAGTGAATGGATGAATCACAGTATCTTCGCCAATCTGCACACTCTTTTCAATAATAGTCGTAGCCGGATCAAAAATAGTTACGCCATTATTCATCCATTTTTGATTTATCAACTGAGTTACTACTTTATATACATCTGATAAATCCTGGCGTGTATTAATCCCCTGTAACTGAGAAGAATCGTCTAATACTAAAGCCCTTACTACTAAACCGTTAGTATTCAAAATCTTTACCATATCAGTCAAATAATATTCGTTTTGTTTATTGGTACTTTTTAGTCCTTCTATATATTTCAATAATAATTGCGTATTAAAAATATAAACTCCTGAATTAATTTCTGTTATCTTTCGCTGCTGTTCTGAACAATCTTTTTCTTCAACAATACCCAAAATAGACTGGTCACTAGATCGCGCAATACGCCCATACCCAGTCGGATTACTCATGTGAGTAGTAAGAAGCGTTGCCGAAGCGCCTTGATCGGCATGAATCTGTATCATCTGAGCAATAGTATCTTCTTGAATCAAAGGGCAATCTCCTGCCAAAATCAAAGTAAGCTCGTTTTTACTATTTATAAATGGCAACACTTCTTTTACAGCATGCCCTGTGCCCAATTGCTCTTTTTGTTCGACAAACACTACATTTTGATTCTGCAAACATTCCTTAATTTTATCCGCTTGATACCCAACTACAACATAAATAAACTGTATCGATAAATGCTTTAGCACATCAATCACATACTGAAGGACAGGTTTTCCCGCAACCTGATGTAAGACTTTTATTGTATTCGATTTCATACGACTTCCTTTGCCCGCCGCCAATACAATCGCATTTATGCCACTTATCATAATAATCCTCCGCAAACTATATCAAAATCAAAACCCAAACGACACAAGAGTACCGACTTTTAGTTTGAGATGCAAATTCTTTTTTTATAGTGTATTATTTATAAAAAAAAAGAGGAGACTTATCATGAGTATTATTGTTAAATCACAGCACATCGAGATTACGAACGCGTTAAAAAGCTATGCCACTAAAAAATTTGAAAAATTAAACGAAAAATTTGAGAATGTCTTGTCTGCGGATATTAACCTAATTATCGAGCCTACTTCAGCAGAATCAGACAGAAATATTTGTACAGCCGTTATCAAAACAACTACAGTTACTATTACAGCAAAAGAAAGTAGCGACACCATGTATACAAGCATAGATTTATTATATGAAAAATGCCTAAAACAATTAAGACGTACTAAAGAAAAACAAAAAGAACGCAAAGGAAATACATCATCAGATGGACATCAAATAAGCACAAGCAGTAAAGTAAGTGTTTCAAAAAAGAAAGCAGTAAAACAACGCTACAATCCGAAACCGATAGATTCTGAAGACGCTGCCGCTATTTTAAACGACGAAAACTTAAATTTCTTAGTATACCGTGATTTACAAGAAACTATTTGCGTCATCTACAAAACAGAAGATGGTGGCGTAGACTTTATTCACACCAATTAGTTCATTCATAACAACATCGCCTAAGTTTAATAAAAGCTTAGGCGACAGTTAAACATATATTAAAAAATTTTTCTAAAATTAAACTTGTAAATCTTTTGAGTCTGTTGAGTCTGTTGAAGGTGAATACAAAGCCTTGTCAAGCGCTTTCTCTAAACTAATTTTAAAGGCTTTTTCAAGAAGCACCAACATAGCGTCATTATGCCGTTTCTGCCCTTTTTCTAATAACCCCTTCATACTATCTAGTACCTTTATCTTTAACAAAGATTGGCTATTATTCTCATTCGATTTTGCCTCACTCTGAGGCAATGACTGTTTTGACAATTGAGCCTGAGGATTAAAGAATGGCTCGTTTTTCTGTATTCTCACGTTATCATTTACTAAATCTAAAGGAGTAATTTTTAAATGGCTCATTTGTTTTAGAGAATACATCGACTGTGAATTAGCTTCTTCAGAATTTTTAAGCATACTTTCGAGTTGATCCTTTTTTTCGCTCAAATCTACAGATATCCCCGTATTATTTAATGCAGGTGACTCCAGCAAATCCTGAACCATTTCAACTATGCCTAATAATTCGAATGGGCTAGAACCGGTTTCCTCTAATTCTGCTATAAATTCTTCTATCGCAAATTGAAGATTATTCATTAAATCGCTTATATTGCTTCCGTCATCCAAGATAATGGGTACACTGATGTCTAATTTACCCACTAATTTAAAAATCATTCTCAACTCTTGAATATCATCAATACCATTTTCGATCAATTTGGCAATGTAATTGGCTAAATCTTCATTAGACATTTCTTCTATACTCATCTCTTCTTTTATAGGAGTCAATTTATTAGAAACTTTATCAGACATTGAACGGGAACCATGCAATCCTAACAATTTAAAATCAGCTAGCCCCGACATTTTGATAAAGTGATCAATACCAATCGATGCATTGGGGTTGCTCTCGCTTAATTTTTTTAAGTCTTCAAGAAGCTCTGGATTCGACTCAATTAAAGCTGATAACAACTCAATAGAGACCGTAGACTGTTGTGATAACGATTGATTCGAATTCATATTTTTCAAAAATAAGTCTATTTTTTTCAATATTGATGGATCCATAGCTTTCTTAACGGCACTAGTAGACTGTAATAATTTTTGTAAAGCTTCTGACCGACCGTTAATCG
>JBILGQ010000273.1:0-2501 GCA_044350955.1 Candidatus Marinamargulisbacteria bacterium
GCCTGACCAGCATTCCCTGTAATCCCTACCACAGAAGAAATATTAATAATATTACCCGATTTGTTTTTCAACATATGTCTAGTGATAGACTTTGTCATATAAAAAATTGAGCTTAAATTAGTATCAATTACTTCTTTCCAATCCTCTTCTTTCATACGAAGCAACAAATTATCTTTGGTAATACCGGCATTATTTACTAACACATCGATTTTGGTATAAGCCTCAATTGCTCGATTAATAAATGTCTGACAGGATTCAAAACTAGATACGTCGCAGGCAAAACCAACAACCTCTCCAAACTGACTTAACTCTGTTACTACAGCATCAATTTTATCTTGAGAGCGACCAGAAATAACTACTCTGGCTCCACGCTTCAATAAACTGGTAGCAATTTCTAAACCAATACCTCGCGTAGATCCTGTAACGATTACCGATTTACCTTTGACTCCACACATACCTAACCCCTATTTAATTGTTGAGCTAACTCACTTAATGATTCTAAGGAATTTACATTAAATACGTCTAAAGGGCAAGTTTTTTGTATTAACTTACTAAGCACTTTTCCTGGTCCACATTCAATAATACATTCAACCCCTTGCTCTTGCATATACCGAATACTTTGCTCCCAATATACCGATGATTTCACTTGTAATGAAATATTCTTTTTCAACTCTAAAGCATTGCTTTCTTCTCTAGCAGTTCTGTTTAGAACTAGTGGAATACGGGGTGTTTCAAGAACAAGAGTCTGCACATACTCTTCTAGTTCAGCTGATGCTTTTGCCATCAATGGAGAATGAAAAGCACCACTCACCGCTAAAGGAATACATTTTCCACCTACAGTCTTAATGGCATCTCTGGCTTCTTCAACAGCAGATTTAGTACCAGAGATAACAATTTGACCAGGGCAATTAAAGTTAGCCGCAACAACAGGTTGATTAGAGCAGCCCTGTAGCACAGTATTTAGCACATCGCCTTCAACCCCCATAACAGCACACATAGCAGAGTCCTCATGAGGATAAGAAGCCGCCATTTTAGCCCCCCGTTCTTGTATTAAAGCCAAGCTTTGTTCAAACGACAAAGCTCCTGATGCATAATAAGCTGTCAATTCACCTAAACTATGGCCTGCCACATAAGATGGCTGAATACCAAGTACACGTAGCTCCTCAAAAATGGCAGCCGACACAGCAAAAATCAAAGACTGAGCGTATTGAGTTAATTGCAATGTTTCTTTAGGCCCATTAAAACATACCTCTTCATAGTCTTTTCCTAAAATTAAAAAAGCCTGTTTTAGACGTTTCGAGGCCTCGAGTTCAGAATCAAAGAAATCACGCCCCATGCCCTCAGATTGAGCCCCTTGACCAGGAAAGACTATAGCAATTTTTTTACTCATTTATTATCTCCATCGTATTATATTTACTCCCCAAGTAAAGCCAGCTCCAAAGCCAACTAAAACGACAATATTACCTCTTTGCAATTTATTTTTGCAGTTGATTTCTGATAAAAGCAATGGTATCGAGGCAGCAGATGTATTTCCTACATCCCGAATGTTCATAGGCATTTGATCGTCACGGATAGATAAGGATGTCGCGATATAATCTAAAATACGTTTATTAGCCTGATGACAAACAAAATAAGTCACATCAGCCACTGATAGGCTCAATGCCTCTAAAGCTTCCTTAATAGCAGGAACAACAACCGAAACAGCTGTTTTAAAAACGGCCTTACCCTCCATTTTGATAAAACAAGAGCGTTCTAGTAATCGCTGTTCGTTAATAGGGGCTTTACTACCACCAGACGGAATCATTAATGACTTAGACACAGATCCATCCGAATATAATTTTGAATATAATACACCAAAACCCGACTCTTCGGCTCTTAAAACCACTGCGCCTGCTCCATCTCCAAAAAGTATACAAGTGCCTCTATCCTGAAAATCAGTAAATCGAGATAAGCAATCCACTCCCACCACTAAAATACACCGATACGTGTTACTTTGAATAAAGGCAGTTGCAGTAGCCAAAGCATAAGAAAAACCCGAACATGCTGCAGCCAAATCAAAAGCTCCCACATGTTTTAAGCCCAATTTATCTTGCAATAAACAGGCCATAGACGGAAACCCCAAATAATCCCCCGAGGTTGTAGCAACAATAATTAAATCTATATCTTTTGGCTCTATCTTAGCATCATGCATAGCCATATTTGATGCAGAGAAAGCTAAATCAGAAGCCATTTCAGTATCAGAACAAATATAACGCGATTCAATACCTGTACGTTCTTTTATCCACTCATCTGAAGTATCTAAACCACAGTCTACAAAATACTGATTCGTTAATTTTCTTGAAGGAAGTTGATGGCCCAGACCAATAATGACTGCTTGTTTATATAATTTCTGTTTCAGATTCATGAATAACCATTTTAGATAATTCTTCTTTAATAATAGTATTCATATTACTCTGAACAGCAAAAAAGGCCATTCTAAGAGCACTACAAATGGCTCTTGG
>JBILGQ010000025.1:0-8486 GCA_044350955.1 Candidatus Marinamargulisbacteria bacterium
ACAAAAAAAAGACGAGAGAGCTCAGTTAGAATCTAACTTACATCAGGCTTTTGAGGATATTAGTAAGATAGAAACGCAAAATCAATCTTTGATAGCCAAGATAACTGAATTGCAGGCTCGCTTAGCCTTTGAAACTGAGTCTATTAATGAAGTTGTGCAACACAATCGCAGTTTGGAAGAGCATAATGCTGCTCAAAAAAAAGATTTGCTCAAGCAATCGCAAGCGCTTAGTGAGGCAGAGAAAGACTATGATTTGTTGCGTGAAAGTAATGTGGAATTAATAGAGGGATATAAAAAAAGGATTGAGGAGTTAAATGATAAGCTGGCACAAGTAAAGCGGCCAAGTGTAGACAAAGATACGGATACAGAATCGGATGCAGAATCGGGCATTGAAGCAGGAACTCTTAGAAGGGTAAGGAGGTCAAGGCACAATTCTCTTAGCGAACGTGAAGAGGTTTTTGGGCAAGAGGTTAAGCATGTAGCATCTAAATTTGTTATTGAAGCCGCACAACTGCGGGCGAGTTTTAACGAAGCAATGTCGCAAAAAGAGGATGAGATTAGTCAGTTACAAGACAAATTAAAAAATGCCAAAGCTTTTGGGCATAACTTAGGAGAGGTAAATCAGTGTTTGACAAAAGAGATAGAGTCTCTTAAACGGACTGTGGCTTCTTTAGTCTCTGTCGAGAAATACTAAATCTGACCAATTTTATCCCGGTTTATTCTATTGCTATAGAACCTCGCCGTGCTAGACATTGTCTAGCTTGTGCATTTGGCGACGTCACTGATTTTAATACATACTCATTTTGCGACAGTATCAAATAAGCAAATTTGAAAGCCTAATACCCTAGCAAAAAATACCTGAAATTTTTTTCAAAAATTAACGTAAACAAAGATATGCATTTGTAAATTATCTAAAAATGCAGAGCTTAGCTATGGTGTGTAGTTAAATTTTGGGTTAAAATTTACGAAATATCTAAAAAATTAATGAAAATGAAAGATAAAAATATTATGAAAAAGGGAAGGGTTTTATGAGTGTAAGTTCATCTGGTTCGAGACGTTACTTTATTCCAAAAAAGTTTGCTGGTAATACAAGCGAAACAAGAGATGTTTTGAAAGAGATTATTAAAACGCCTATATCCCAAGAAAAATTTACTGTAAATTCAAAAGAATTTTTTAAGCCAGTAATTGTCTATAAAACTGAAAATACAGATAAAGATAAGTTGAAAAATTTAGATCCTAATTCAACTGATTTAACTGCCTTATTAACACGTAAAGCAGGAAAGAGTGACTTATTGACAGGGATTATGGGGAATTCTGAGGATATGACAGATCCTGTATCTGTGGTGCTTGCTGCAGCCAGTGTAAAATACGCAAATGAATCTAAAAAAAATACTTATTTGGCAGTTGTAGCTCATAAAATTGCCTGTTGGAAAGCACAGAATAATCAAGAGGAAAGAATGCACCTCGTTGTAAAGTTGTTAACAGTAGCTATGCTTCAATCTCAGTTATCGGCCGGAACAGAGAAGGCAGCTGTTGATCAAGATAACCTTAAGGATGAAGTTATTGGCATGTGTCGGACCATTTTTAGTGGTGGTAGTTCAAAATCTGTTGATGGGGGTTCGGCGGATTCTGCTAATCCTATCTCATTAGCTTGGAATTATAATAAAAATTCTTCAAATATAGAGAGTAGTATAAACGATACAATTAGTGTGTTGTTGAAAGGTGGGGCGGCAACACAAACAAAAAATCATTTTGGTGGTAGAAGTTTTGGTATTGATGCACTGGCGCTTAAGTTTATAAAGTGCGATGATGCTGCAGCTGCGAGCATGGCTGCTCCTGGGGCTCCTCCGGTTGTTGAGAAAACTGAGGGGCTTAGAGCGGAAATACGGAACTTGGAAGTACGATTGGCGGCTTTTCCTGGGGATGATACAGCGAAAGAAACTGAGATGGCTGCGTTGAGGGCGCAATTAGCTGATTTAGAACAACGGCTACGAGAGATGAATGAAGCTGATGAGGCAGAACAGGCTAGATTAATTGCTGAAATCGAAGCTGTAAAAGCAGATCTTGAGGCGGCGACTAGAGCAAAAGATGTAGCTGATGCTGCAAAGCAAGTATTAGAGCAGCAATTAGAGCAATTAAGGCGGGAATTGGAAAGTACGAGGTTAGATGAGGAAAGAATCACTGGGGTAGAACAAAGAAACGAACAGTTAGATAAGGAATTGGCTGATTTGCAACGAAAATTGGCTGCTGCAAAGGCGGAATTGCAAAGATTAAAAGAGTCGAATAGGTGTGTTCCGTCCAATTTCAGTGATTGTGATACTGAAGATGATGTTCACTCTGAAGGGAGTTGTTATTCTAATTCTGCCTCGAGTGTTGCAGGGGGGACTGATGATGGGATGGATCGCAATTATTCATGCTCTTCTCGAGCAGCGCAGGCCCTGGTATGTGAATTAGTGTCGGACGTTGATGAAACAGTCGATAATCCCGAAGGAAATAAAGAGGGTTTAATTTGGCAAAGCTCTCGCAGATTGCGGGTAAGTAGTAGCTCTGACCTAGGGGTTCGTTATTCGGATAGTGAGAGTTCTGATCATGATGACATACTAGATCAATCTAGCGAGGCTATGCCAAGCAGTGCATCTAATCTATCTAATCGATCTAATCAATCTAATCGTCTTCGGGTGAATAAAAGTGATAATGCAAGAAAGCTGGCACTATCGGAGAGTAAAGTTGCTAAGTTGAAGTTGAAAATTAAGTTATTAAAAGTTAATCATCAGATTAAAGGCTTGTATACTAAATTGCATGGGGTTGCTGAGCAGCTTGAAGAAGATGGACAAAGAATTATGGAAACTTTTAATGATCTTCAACTGCCGAAGGGTTTTGGGAAGTTAAGAAATGAGGGCGTTTTTGAATTAAACCTAGAAGAAGACATTTTGGATTATAAAAATGCAGAAAAAGATTTAGAAGAGTTTAATGAGAAGTTTATTGGAAAAGGGTGTGAAGTTAAGGAGAGTTTGAATAAGAAATTAGATGAAGGAATTCAAATTTGTAATCAATCTATTGATGAGTATAGAAATAATAAGATAGATAAAGATTTGCAAAAATTAAAAGAGATTAAAGAATTTGAAAAAATATTAAATATATATATATATCAAAAAGAAATTTTAAACAGTATACCCATATAAACAGGAGAAAATTAATGCCAAGTATAGCACAATTACAAGCTATGAGAGTTGAATCTCAAAAGCAGTTAAATCATCATAAGAAGATTGCTGTTGAAAAAATAAATCAAACTTGTGAACAGATTTTTAATAAAGGAAATGAACTTAAAGGTATTGTTGATAATTTGAATGATAAGGTGAAAAGTTTAACCCCATTTGTTTTAGATAATACACGTTTAGATGATGTGGGGCCTAAAATAACTATTGGTTCTTGGAGAAGTGATGTTTATGGGGTGAATGCATTTATAAATGATAACACTTTTGAAATATTAGAAAGAAAAAATTTAGATGTACCTGATATAGATGAAAAAGTTATTTTATCTGGATTGGTTACTAATAGGGGTGAATCGATTGAGTTAACTTTAATACATGGGCAAGAACCAGATCCTAGAAGAAGTATGGATTTATTAAAACAACCTAAGGTACTTGAATTATATTTGCAAAATTTAGGATCAAAAGTTGTAAAAGCTAATGAGTTTGATCGAAAAATTGATGAAATCAAAAGAAAACGCGAAGAAATTATCCCAATCGTTAGTCGTAAAGCTCAAGATTTAAGTAATGTTGCTATGATTTATAATAATAAAGCGGATCAACTTTCTCAAACTTTAGATCAAATTAATGATTCAGATATTAAAATTGAGAATAGTCAAAATAAAAAAGTTGGAGTTAGTGAATGGAAAAAATCGGCAAATGATGGTATTCAGCGATTTGATATTGAAGGTAGAGATGCAAGAGATGTTGAAGGTGCAACTGCTCAATTGACATTATCTGGCATAATGATTGGCAAAAATCCAATTGAAGAAAGTTTAGTTGAAATAGTAGAAACAGATAATACGGATGCAAAAAAAGCAGCGGTAATTATTAGAAATGATGGACAAGAAATTGAAAATAAAATAGCTGAAATAAAACAAATTCTTGAAACAATGGAAAAAAATATACTTATAGCTGAAAAGGTTTTAGAAATGCAAAAATCAGGTGATTCTGAAGAAAGAATTGAGGCATTAAATAAATTTAATAATCGATTAGCCCAATTAAATAATTTTCATAAAGGGTATTTAACACGATATAATGATATAGTTTCATTGGTTGAAATAATTACTGAAAATGAAATCACTCCGAATGACGATAATAAAAGATTAATAGAAGAAGCAAAAATAGATAATCAAGACAATATTAGAATTGGACAAATTGGTAATCTTGCGAGTATTTCAGTGGATAATTACCAAGGTTTGAATAATCAAGAATTAGTGGACGCTTTAGGTAATATCAATAGCTTTATTTTGGCAGATGCTGCTGCAAGAGATACTGTAGCAACCTCTTTAATTTCTACTGTAAATAAAGAGTATGCTAATACGGGTCTAATAGAAGGTTTGATAGAGGAATATAAAAGAGACTTGAACGAATCTTCTTTAATAGAAGACATCCGCGAAAAAGTGGGGTTTATAGCAGAACAAGTTTCAGGAGTTGTAACAATGGCGGGTGGTTTAAAATTAGCTGAATTAGTTAAAAAATTAAATGACCTGCCACGAGTGCGAGCAACTGAAGAATAATTATATAGCATTAAATGCCGACAGTTAATCAATTAAGACAAATAGCGGGACTTACATTTGCTCGTTTTGCTTCTGCTAAAGATAATGCTAAAGCCGTGAGTATAAATCAGCAAATTGCAAAATTAGTAGATGTTCATAAAACCCTGCAACTTAAAGTTGCAGGGTTAACCTCTTATCTGGATAAATTAGATAACTATAAAGATATAGAAGTACAAGATAAAAAGATAGAACATTGGCTAAGAGAATTTTATACAACTATTCAGCAATCAGAAGGATTAATATTTAGTTTTGATAAATCTAGTGTTATTAACCATAATTATGGCAAATATAACGATCAAGATATTTTTATTAAAACAACGGGTTTAAAAAGAGATGAAAAATCGGCTGAGGAGATTTGGGGGGTAGCAAATAAAGAAGAACTTCTAAATGGCAAAGAAAAATTAACTAAAATTTTAAAAAATTATACTGAAGCACACCAAAAGTTAGACCAAAATTTAGCTGTAATGTCGCAAATTATTAAGAAGATCTTTAATAGTCGTGCAAGTGAAGTTGGTGATAAATTTCAAAGATTGTATGGGGATTATCATCATCTATCTGAAATCCAAAAAACACACAATCTAACCATTCATCCCCCAACCCCAACCCTAACCGAACCTCAAACATTTCAACTTTCAAAAACCACCCAAATCCCATCAACAGGATCGGGCGGTGGCGGCGGCGGCGGCGCTTCTAAGGAGGCTCCGGCTTCTTCTCAATACACCAGCGGCATTCAATTAAAAACCACCGGCATTTTGCTAAGTGATGGCACGCCAATCGAACAAGCTTTTTTTGTTGAGAAAAAAATTAAATTTACACAAATAACCCAAGAAACACTATTCGAACACTTCGAAGAACTACATACATTCATCCAACAAAAATTAACCGAATTCAAAAACGAGACAGAGGCATTCAAAACAGCCGTAATTACCAAATTAAATGAAAAAATCGATTCTCAGATACGAACGTATAATACCGAACTTGCTAAAATTACTCCTGAGAAACTTACCACGTTTGATGCTACAGTTCGTAAATATTTAGAAATCGCAGGTTTGAATTCTACTTGTTCTTTAGATGGTGATCTAAATTTGACTAAAACTAATACTCCAGGCGATGCTGGCTCTGAAAACTTAGAATCGCTTGAAAAATGTTTGTTGGGTTTAAATAATTTTTTGGCGCTTTGTAAGGTTTATCTTGAGAGTAATCAACAAAATATGGGGTTTTTTCAGTTACTGCAGTCGCTTATTGATGAGAGTAACTTGCGCTCTGGTGAAACTATTACAAAGGCGCTTGCTGCACTTGAGGGCTTGACTGGGGCTGAGGGGGGGGCTTTTCGGGCTTCTATTCAAGCGTTGGATGCAGATTTAGAAGCAAGAGACCCGTTTTCATTTGATTCAAAGACTTTACAATTTTCTTTAAAACAAGATAGTGAAGTTGGGGAGTTGTCGGCTGACAATATCTCTTTAGTCACTCGTTTAACAGGGTTTATATCGCGGCGCAATGTGTTAATTACCGAGATTTTAGATTATGCAAAGTATCAAAAACGGCAGGCGAGGGTTCGGGCAGTTAGTTCGGCTTTTTGTGGAGAGGATGTAAACGGTGATAATTCTCCTTACAAAAAAGGTCGTTTAACTCAGCTTATGGGCTTGAGTCCTTCACAGGCCTTGCTGCGTTTGAATAGTGAGTCTGAAGAACAGTTGCTTACTAGGTCAGTTCTTGTTGCTAGGAAGTTAGTAAATGCATTCTCTGCAGCTGATGCTCCTGTACAATCTGGTGGCGCCTCGAAAGCAGGTGGGGCTTCGCCTGTTGAGTCGTTGGATTTAGACGATATTGGAAGTTTGCAACAAAAATATAAAGAAGCTTTTGCTCGGGCACAGGCCTTGTATGACTTAAGTAGTCGCAAGAACATGGATTATGAGAATTTTTTAGATGAAGATAGGGTTAAATTTGAATTGATTTACGATGAGATAAATAAACAGGGTGATTTATTAAATAATGCTGAGGCTTTACAAGGTTTCACGGTTGCACTTAATGACTGGAGTAAAGTTTTACTCGCAAAGTTGGAATTTTCAAAAACCTTATTTAACGAGGCTATTTCTAAACTTTATAAAACTGAGGAATTGCCTAAAAAATTGAAGGCTTTAGTGGGCAAAGTGAAAAATGAATTTGATGTTGTAACTTCAAAAGACGGAAATAGCCATAATTATAATCTTTTTGTTAAGTCGTTGAATGCTTTGGTGCATTCTTTAAAGAGGGATTTGCAGTTGCCAGCGGGGCAGTTGGATGCTTTTGAGGGCTTTGCTTTGCGTTGTGAAGAAACAGAATTTAATGGCGATAAGAAAGAATTCTTTATTTTTGCAGCTTGTAGTTATTTTCAACAAAAAATGATGCTTAGCAACATCACGGCCTTTGATTTTGAGCGTGATCGTGATACATCTAAAATTTGGACTAATTTTAATAATGAGGCATGGAGTCAGAGAGGGCATCTTAGAAAAGAAAGTTTAGATGCAAGTGCGCGTTTACAGGGACGTTTACAGCAACAACGAGCGGGCAATGTGGGGCAGGTTGAGCAGAAGTATGACGACAATCCTGGGTTTGGTGCTGATACTGGTGGCGGCGGCGGTGGTGGGGCGGCTACCCCAGGGTTTACTACGCCTAAAAAAGGGGGTGGTCAAGTTACACCAAGTACGCCAGAGGACTTAAATAAAATACAAATAAATTTTAAACAACAATCAGGCCAGCTTGCGCGTACAGTAGAACGATTACGACGTGAATCTTGTTTAAAATTACAAGGAAGACTAAGCAGCAGACGCGATAGTTTAGTGCGTACGCAAAAGCAAAGAGAAATAAAGTCGCTTACAGAAAAATTAAAAGCTTTAGAAGAAGAAAAAGTAAGACTAACTCAAGAACTTGCTGAAACAAAAAAACAGTTGGAAGAAAAAACGGGTGAGGTAGAGAAACTTAGAGCAGAAATGGCATTGATTACTGCACAGATTGGCGAGTTAGAAGAAGAAAATAGACAGATTCTACTTGAAATTGAAAATCAAAAAGACAAAAACGAGAATTTAAATACAAGTTTAGAGTACGTGAATACAATAAATTCTGATTTAAATAAACAGCATAAGGTAAATGCAAAACAGATTGAAGAATTAGATAAACAATTAAAAGCAAAAAAAGAGGAATTAGTTAGTTTGAAGGCAGAAATGAGCGCAATACAGAAGGTTTTAGCGCACCAAGAAGTAGTAATAAAAGGATTAAGCGCTGAAAAAAAAGATTTGGCAGAAAAACTTAATGACTCTGAAAAAGATAATGATACGATTTGGGCTCAAAAAGAAAAAATTCAACGTGAATTAAATCGTCTTCGTCAACGATCAGGTGGGGGGGCGGCAACCGATTCTGGGTCTGTTTCTGGGGAGGATGATAGGGGTGAACGTAGATCGCAACATCGCTTGAAGAGTAGCAGTTTAAGTCAAAGTGGTAACGAAGCAATCGAAAAACTTGAAGCAGATAAGAAAATTTTAATGGATCTTTATGAAGAAAAACGAAAATTAAATGAAAAAAGAATTACGGATTTGTTAGAAAAAATACATCTGTTAAATGATGAGCAAGCGAAGCGCTTCACCATAGATGACATTCAAGAGCAGGTTCATGAATTGGTTGAATATTTTAAAAGACAAATTTC
>JBILGQ010000026.1:0-8459 GCA_044350955.1 Candidatus Marinamargulisbacteria bacterium
GCCACACATTGATCAATAATATTCACCGAAATTTCGGCTAAACGATATACATTGGCTTCTCGAGATCTAAAGTCGCCACCTTTAATCGTGTCATAAAACAAACGATACACACTATCTCCGTCGTTCTGATAGTTTTTTGCCGCATTAATACCGCCCTGAGCAGCTATACTATGAGCGCGTCTCGGAGAATCTTGAAAACAAAATACTTTTACTTGATACCCTAGCTCTGACAATGTCGCAGCCGCAGAAGCACCAGCTAAACCAGAACCCACAATAATAACCGTATGTTTACGCTTATTAGCCGGATTCACCAGCTTCATATTAAACTTATGCTGAGTCCATTTATCTTCTAAACGACCTTCAGGAACATTCGCATTTAAAGCAAATTCTACAGTATTTTTATCTGTCATCTACATTCCTCCATACAAGGGATTGAAAAGTAGTATATATATTGGAATAGACGAAAATCCAACTCCAAGAATACACGCAATCACCAAAGCTAACTTTCTAATCAGTGGCGTATATACTGCATGATACAATCCAAAAGTTTGAGTGACAGATTGCACGCCATGAACTAAATGAAAAGACAAAGAAATCATAGTTAAGACATAAAACAAGGTTCTTAAAGGATTCAAAAAAGAATTATAAACATGCCCAAACAAACCAAAATACTCGCCATTTATACTAGCATTACTTACAGTGTGCTCGGTAAAAGTATAATCTAATAAATGAATAATTATATAAACAAGAATAATAACCCCAGAATAACGCATAGTCCGAGCAAATAAAGACCGTGTTTTTTCATGCAAAGGCACATCATACTCTTGTGGTCTTGCATTCTTATTTTGCAGAATTAATAAGGTAATGAAGGTAAAATGCAATACAACAGAAGCAAGCAAACCTAAACGTGCCACCCATAATAAGGGGCCTAAAGACTCTAAAGTTTTCGCATAGGCATTATAAGCCTCAGGTCCTGAAAAAATTAATAAATTACCTAACAAATGTGCCACCAGAAAAAAAACCATTCCCAAGCCTGTAATTGCTACGATCTGCTTTTTGCCGATAGAAGAGGCTATATATTGTTTCATGTTTACTCCTTAAGATATAATGTCGCAAAGCGAAGAAAAATTATACTAAACTATTTTTGACTTTAAAAGTGTGAAGAACAAAGCTATAACTCTTTTACAAGAAAGCCATTAAATTTAGTAATAAAAAATTTTAAAATTATAGAAATTAAAATTATAGAAATTAAAATTATAGAAATAATAAGGAGAATACAATGAGAACAGAAAATGATACTATGGGAGATATTCAAGTTCCCGATAACGCCTATTACGGAGCTCAATCAGCCCGATCCTTAAAATTCTTTAATATAGGCACCGAAACATTTCCGAAAGAATTTATTAAAGCCTTTGGCATTCTAAAAAAAGCCTGCGCTATCGCCAATAATAACTGTGGCGTCTTATCAAACGAAAAAACAGCCCTAATTTCACAAGCAGCCGATGAAGTAATCGCCAATAAATTAGACGAACACTTCCCACTAAGAGTATGGCAAACCGGCTCTGGCACCCAAACGAATATGAACGTAAACGAGGTCATATCTAACCGAGCCATAGAAATCACCGGTGGGCAAATGGGATCAAAAAACCCCATTCATCCTAATGACGACTGCAACAAATCACAAAGTTCAAACGACGCATTTCCAAGCGCCATGCATATAGCCGCAGTCATGCAAATCAACGACCTATTATTACCAAAATTAGACGAATTAAAAAATACACTTCAAAACAAATCCCAAAATTTTGAAAAAGTAGTAAAAATTGGACGCACACATTTAATGGATGCAACCCCTGTTACAGTAGGTCAAGAATTTTCAGGCTATGTTGCCCAATTAAACAACGCCAAAAAAGCCATAAAAAATGCCCTAGATCATTTAAGCGAATTAGCCATAGGCGGAACAGCCGTAGGAACAGGTCTAAATACGCCGAATAACTACGTAAACGAAGTCATTAAAGCGATTAACAACATTTCAGGCCAAACCTTTAAAACGGCCCCAAATAAATTTGAAGCCTTATCAAGTTCAGATGCCATAGTAGAAATGAGCGGTGCCTTAACAACATTAGCTAGCTCATTACATAAAATTGCCAACGATATTCGTTGGTCAGCATCTGGCCCACGCTGTGGACTGGGTGAATTACTAATCCCAGAAAACGAACCCGGATCATCTATCATGCCAGGCAAAGTAAACCCCACCCAATCAGAAGCCTTAACCATGATAGCCGCTCAAGTAATCGGAAACAATACAACTATTTCCTTTGCAGGAGCCAGCGGAAATTTCCAATTAAACGTCTACAGACCTGTCATGATTTTAAATCTACTACAATCAATCAGACTACTAGCAGACGGAATGAATAGTTTTAACGAAAACTGCGCCGTTGGCATAGAAGTAAATACAATAGCAATCAACAAAAACCTACACAATTCCCTAATGCTAGTCACTGCACTAAATACAAAAATCGGCTACGATAACGCAGCAAAAATCGCAAAAAAAGCTCATAAAGAAAATCTCACCTTAAAACAAGCCTCTTTAGCACTGAATTTATTAACCGAGCAAGAGTTTGATGAAGAGGTTGTGCCGGAGAATATGATTTAAGCAAGGTATCGGCTAAGAAACGGATTTCCTTTCAAATTGTTGATGAGACCTGATTCATTTAAAAGGTATTTAGTATGCCTAGTTATAGCAACTTGATTTTCGAATAAAAACTCTACTACTTTTGAGTGTTTGTGATGTATTGCATAATCTAAAGCACTATTACCAAATTTATTAGTTAAATTCTTTGATGCGCCATTTTCTATTAAACATTTAACTATGCTCAAATGCCCGTTCTTTGCAGCACTAAATAATGGGGAGAATTCATCATGAGATTGCTGATCAACCTTTGCCTTATTTTTTACTAAGAATTTTACTATTTTGAAATAACCACTTTGAGCTGCAAGATTTAATGAAGTAAATCCATCAAAAGTCTGCATATCAACATCTGCTCCTGCTTTCACTAAAAGCTTAACTAATTTCAAATTATTATATTGCACAGCAAAATGCAAAGCAAAATTCCCCTGTTTATTTTTAAAATTAACAGAGACTCCTGCTTTTAAACAATTCTTAACAGAATTAATATCTCCAATTTGTGCCACTGAAAGAATAATATCTGGGTCAATTTTATCCTTCCAATTAAAATTATTATAATCTTTTAATGAATAGGCATACCAAACAGCCGAGTGTGTATAATCTAAAATTAATTTTACATCATTTATGTTTCTTAACTTTAATGAATCTTTTCCATCAAAATTTGTATCAAACACCATAAACTTAGATTCATTCAAATTTTCAAACTGATGATTGACAATAACGGACACATGATTACCAGATGATATAACAATTGGTTCTCTGTGTGATAAATAAATTTTAGACTCTTTAGAAATTTCAAATAAATGTAATCCTTTTGGGAATCTATTAGAAATCTGATACTTTTGAATTATATTTTTAACTTCATTATCAAAATCTTTTTTATAGCCAAGCTCAAGCAATTTTCCAATTATAGTTTTTATTGACCACCCATCCTTTAGGGCACCTAAAACGAAATTCACATACCCATTGCAGTGTCCAGTACTTAAAATAAACTCCTGATTTTCTGAATAATAATTTGCGCCTAAATTTTTAATATTATTGATACAAAGAGTTCTATTATAATTAGCGGCCAATTCTTTAAGATCTTTAGTAGCATACTTTTTTTCTGGTTTAGGAATACCTAATTCGGTATTTTTATAGCTCTTTTCAGTTTTTAACTTATCTGGTTTAGAGACAAAATCTAGATTTACACATGTTGTTTGAAAATATAATTCATCATTATAAAAAGAAATTGGGTTAATTTTAGAAAACTCTTTACTCTCTACATTTACACTCGTCGTCCTTTTTTCAGGAAGAGGAACAGCTGATGAAGCCCCTAAAGATAAACTTGCTAACCCTATTGCTCTAATAAGACTTCTGATTGACATATATTTAACCTCGATTAATTTTTTTATGAATACATTATAGATATCCTTCAAATTTAATAACGGGTAAAGCTAACGAAAACATGTAAAAGCTCATAAAGAAAATCTCCCCTTAAAACAAGCCTCTTTAGCCCTGAATTTATTAACCGAGCAAGAGTTTGATGAAGAGGTTCTGCCGGAGAATATGATTTAAAAATCTAAGCAGAATATCCCCCCGGATTCCTAAACTGCCAGCGCCAAACATCTTCACACATAGAATGAATATCCAGTTCCGCCTGCCAGTTTAAAAGCTGCTTTGACTTCGTTACATCGGCATAACACGTGGCAATATCGCCTGGTCTGCGTGCCACAATTTTATAAGGAATCGTTTTTCTGCAAGCTTTTTCAAAAGCAGAAATTAATTCTAAAACCGAATATCCCTTTCCAGTACCCAAGTTCACAACATCACATCCCGGCTTTACCAAGCACTCTAAAGCACGTAAATGCCCCTTAGCCAAATCAACGACATGAATATAATCTCGTACGCCTGTACCGTCTAGGGTATCGTAATCATTGCCAAATACCTGCAAATAATCGCGCCTTCCTACAGCCACTTGGGCAATATACGGCATTAAATTATTGGGGATCCCACTAGGATCCTCCCCTATTAAACCTGACTGATGAGCCCCCACCGGATTAAAATAACGTAATAACATCACCTTCCAATTAGGGCTTTGATTCTGCTGTTCTTGAAATAAAGTCTCTGCATCGCTTTTCGTTTGTCCGTAGGGATTTGTTGGTGCTAGCGGATGAGTTTCAGAAATAGGCAAAAACAAAGGATCCCCGTAAACCGTCGCCGACGAACTAAACACAATTTTATCTAAGCCAAGCTTTGACATGACCCGTAAGACACAACCTGTACCCCTAATATTAGTATCAACATATAAATCGGGATATTGAACCGATTCGCCTACCGATTTCAAGCCAGCAAAATGTATAACAGAATCACAGCCAATCATGGCCTTTTCTAAAGAGTCTTCATCACGAATATCGCCTTGAATAAAGACTAACGATTTTTTTGTAATTGTCTGTACACGATCTAAAGACTGCTGTTTAGAGTTCGACAAATTATCGTACACGACAACCTCGTATCCGGCCTCTAATAACTCTACACAAGTATGAGACCCAATATAGCCTGCCCCACCCGTAACAAACACTTTTCCTTTAATCATATATAAAAAATAATTATAACAAAAAAAACCGTTTTACCTAATGAGACTGTCGCAAAATGATTAGGTATTAAAATCAGCGACATCGCCAAATGCCCAAGATGGGCAATTTCTAGCACGGCAAAGTTCTATGGTTCTAATAATAATCAAAAAAATTAATTTAATTGACTGGCCAATTCTTTAACAGCTGATACCGAATTTTGAAGAGCCACTAAATCACTTTTATTTAATGGCAATTCAATAATGCGACGAATACCATTTTTACCTAACTCTACAGGAACACCGCAATATAAGTTATCAACCCCATATTGACCTGTTAATAAGGCACAGCAAGGTAAAACTCTACCAGAATCAAGCAAAACAGCTTCTACCATAGCAACTGCTGAAGCTGATGGCGCATAATACGCCGAACCTGTTTTTAAATATTTTACTATCTCGGCTCCGCCATGACGTGTTCTGTCGTTAATTTCTTCGATTTTTTCTGCAGATAATAATGCTGTTATGGGTATTCCGTTTACAGTAGAGTACTGAGGCACAGGCACCATTGTATCGCCATGTCCACCTAACACCATTGGCTTTATATCTTTAATAGAACAATTAAGCGCTTCTGCAATAAAACAGGCATAACGTGACGAGTCTAAAACGCCAGCCATACCAAATACACGCGACGAATCAAAACCCGATTTAACCCAGGCTAATTGAGTCATAACATCTAATGGATTCGATACAACGATAATAATTGCATTAGGTGACTGTGCCGCAATTTGCTCAGTGACTGACCCAACAATGCTAGCATTAGTTTTTAATAAATCATCACGGCTCATACCTGGTTTTCTGGCAATACCGGCTGTAATCACAACCACATCAGAATTCGCAGTATCTGCATAGTCATTAGTGCCTAATATTTTAGTGTCAAAATTTTCGGTTGCAGCTGACTGCATCATATCTAAGGCTTTACCTTGAGGCAGCCCTTCCACAACATCAATCATCACAACATCGGCTAATTGCTTCTCAACTATTCTTTGAGCAGCTGTCGCCCCTACGTTACCCGCTCCAACTACTGTTACTTTTGCTTTTTTATTCATACATCCTCCTAATCATTGATTAATTTTTTAAAACTCTAATATTTTTCCATATGCCGATCGATTGAACCCGCCCATTGAAGAATACCTCCCTCTAAATTTGTGCAATCTTTAAATCCGTTACCAGTCATAATTTCGATAGCCTCGGCACTACGACGCCCCGACTTGCAATGCACAACATACTGAGCATCTTTTTTAAAATCAGGCAAATGATCATCGATTTCAGAAAGTGGTACTAAAATAGACCCATTAATATTGCATAACTCAAACTCTTCCGGCTCTCTGACGTCTAATAAAATAAACTTTTCTTTATTATCCAACTTTTCTTTTAACTGAAAGACCGTAATTTGCTTCATTTCCACTCCTAACCCTCTAATATAGTCTCATATGAGGATCAATTTCTTGCGCCCAAGCGGTAATTCCACCCGCTAAATTTACAACATTCTCAAAACCATTCGCTTGTAACAAAGCCACTGCTCGAGCACTTCTACCCCCTAATTTACAATGAACCACATACTCCACATCTTTATCAAGCTCGTCTAAACGCGATTCTAATTCTGGTAAAGGAATCAAAATACTTCCTTCCAAATTTACATCCGCATATTCGTCATAACCCCTAACATCTAAAATAACAAAATTTTCATTATTATCTAATTTAAACTTTAACTCATGTACCGATATTTCGTTAATATCTTCTATACTAGCCATCAAACTCACTCCTAAAAATTTTTTAAATCAAATATGCATCTAACAACTGGTCTGGATCTTTTTTATCAGCACGTGCACTAGCTGCATGTAAGGCTTCATCATACACCGTTCTACTTTTTTGATAAAAAATACCAAACGTATTAGGAACAGACTCGGCACGTTCCATAGCCTGCACAAAATTACTAGTATCATGCTGCATTACTGTGGCATCTGGAGCCCCTTTTAAATCAGCCGAAACACCATTTTCGCCTGTCAAAAACGACAACCACGACGAAGTCTGAAACTCCCAAGCCGACGGGTTAAATTTCGGGCAACGTTGCGCTACATGAACAAAAGAAAAGCCTTTATGTTCAAAGGCTTTTTCTAAAGTATCCATAAAATGCGCCCCCAGCCATTCTGCCGTTGAAGCAACAAAAGAAGCATTTAATCCCAAAGCATATTTAATCGGATTAATCGGTTCCATCAAAGACCCCGTTGGCTGTGATTGCGTAGGCAAGCCTTGTCTGGTAGTTGGAGACGTCTGATTCTTAGTTAATCCGTATATCTGATTATCAAACATCAAATACACACAATTAAAATTCTTAGAAATACCATGCATTAAATGATTACCGCCAATACTAAGGGAATCCCCATCACCAGAATGAACGAAAACCTTAAAATCAGGCCTAGCTAACTTTACTCCTAAAGCGACAGGAACAGAGCGACCATGAATAGAATGAATACCATAAGTATTCATATAATGTGGCAAACGCCCCGAACAACCTATACCTGATACATTCACCGTGTCTTCACGCAGTATTTGGTGCTTAACCATAAACTTTCTTAAGCCAACCAAAATCATATAATCGCCACAGCCAGTACACCAACGCGGGTCAGACGATTTTAAATCTTTTATATCAATTTTTTCTGGAATTACACTCATGCTATTACTCCGTTTAAACAATCTTTTACTTTTTTTATAACATGAGAAGGCTTTAAAGGTCGCCCTGAAGCACCTGCAACCAAACACTGTATATCAATTAATGTTTGATTTCTTAAAAGAATAGCAAAAGGCGTTTCTTTAAACGAATCCGCATAAGCCATTTCAACAGTCACCACTTTTTTAAAGCGAGAAAAAGTCTCTTTTAAATGCAATGGCAGCGGATAAACAATCTTAAGATGCATAGCCGAAACCCCAAGACTTTCCATATTTTTGACGCTTTCTTCTAAAACCCCACGCGAACTACCCCAGCCAACCATCAACAAATCGCCTTCAGGTTCCCCAATAATTTCAGGCTCCAATAAAGCTCGTCTTACATGATGCAATTTTTCATTTCGAATATCATGCGACCGTTGATTCGATTCAGAGGTATATTCAACAGAGCCTGTAGCAGAGGTATTCAAACCAGTAACCCGTCTCATTAAACCTTCA
>JBILGQ010000027.1:0-8427 GCA_044350955.1 Candidatus Marinamargulisbacteria bacterium
TGTCTGCGATTTGTCGTTCAAATAGAGAGTTTTTATTTGTTTTAGAACAGGAATCTGTTGGTGCTGATTTTTTATTGAAGCTTCAAGATCCTTTAGTTGTGTCTATTTCCGAAGGGCAGGTTATGGTAGAAACTGCTATGATTGCATTGCTTTCAAACTGTGCCAAAATTCGCTTTAAATATTTAGAAATGATTCCAAAAAATTTAATGCGATTTGAGCCGAATTTACTAATGATTCGCGAGCAGATAGACGCAGTTTTTTTTGGGTTACCATTGCAAGAATGTCCGTATGACGGGGCTGATTTTGCAGAAAGATATGCTATTAAAGAGTCGAATTGTTTTGAATTATTACAGTTGATGATAACACAGCGAAAACCCTGGTTATCAAAATTGTTTCATTTACTTAGTAGCAGTAAAAATAGTGTGGATGAGTTGTTGCAAGAAAAATTGCCCGAGTCATTTTCGTATTTATTAGATTTAAAAGGAGTTATCCGTAATGCCTTGTTGTATTTGGGGAATTGTCAAAAGCTTTCTACAAAAATAAAGCCTGAATTTAAGGCGACTGTATCTCTTTTTGATAAACGTCGTGCCGAATCATTGTTTTTAGGTGATATTGTAGGTTGTTGTTTGGCGACTAAGGGCAATCGATTTCATGGGATATTGCAACGAGTGGTTGATCTCTCAATGCCAATTATTGCTATAGAAGATGTTCATAAAAATATTGTAGGAATTGCTTGGGGGGCCGTGGTACGATGTGAAGAAACACAAGAGATTGGCTATGTGAATCAGTTTTTCGAAATTTCTGCTGAGCATATAACATCTCCAACTCAGCAAGAGCAGATAGTGGGGGCTCTGATTCAATATATGCAGTTACTCTGTAAAACTATGAGCCTTAATTTTTTGATTTTAAATCCGATGGAATATGGCATGATTTCGAATCCAAAAGGCTTTGATTTAATTTCTTCTACGCTTAAACGACTTTCTGCGACTATAATGAAAGAAGATACCTTGTTTTTTAAGGCTATTACAGATGGGAAAAAATTATTTTATTCAGTTCCCCTCGAAGATAAATAGGAGGAATATTAATGATTCAATTGTTTTATGATGGCGGACCTATTATGTATCTGTTGTTGTTTTGTTCAGTTGTCGCAATTTATATAATTGCCTATAAAATTTTTTTTCTAAATACTCATTTTTCACAAATTCAAGAGAGGGTTCAATTTGTAAAACAACAGTTATTATTGCATGGGCGTAAAAAAACATTGGCAATGCTAAATCGTGAAACATCGATTTTGTCGCAATTAATGAGTCAGGCTATTCTTTTGGCGAATAAATCACGAGACGAGGTTCAAGATGGTGTGCGCGAAGCCTTATATAATGTCATTCCTCGCATAGAATCGCAGATGCCGATATTGTCGGGTATTATTACTATTACACCTATTTTAGGGCTTACAGGAACAGTGCTTGGTTTGATGGCTATGTTTTCGGCTATTTCCTTACAAGGAATGGGGGATCCGTCTGTTTTATCGGCGGGTATTTCTGTGGCGCTTATTACAACAGTTGCTGGTTTATTAATTACATTACCTCTTATTATTATTTTTCAATATTTATCTCAAAAAATTAAACATCAATTATTGCAGTTAGAGCAAATTTGCTTTTCTATCGTCACGTATTGTGTGTCTAGTCAGATTGAGTAATTATGATAATAAAATCATATTTTGAACAAAACGAGTCGTCTTTTCGACTTGAATTGGCTCCGTTAATTGATGTGTTGTTTATATTACTGATCTTTTTTGCTCTTAGTTCTACTTTTACTAAACAGCCTCATGAATTGCCTGTGCAAACACCCAGTTCTGAGATATCTAAAAAAAGTCAAGCTACAGTGACGGTGTCTTTAACTGAAAAATTAGATATTTATTATTTGGGTGAAAAGGTGTCTGAAAAGCAGCTAAGAGTTTTGTTGCGTCAAGCATTGCTACAAGACTCTTCTATCAGCGTGCTATTGAATGCCGATAAGCGCATTGCTTACGAAGACATTATTTCTATATTAGATAAAATCAGAAAATCGGGGTGTCAGACTATAGCTTTACAGGTGATGACTACGGCCTCTCGATAACGCGTATCATGCTTACTGATGCCGCAATTCGGCGCAGAGCCATTATTACAACACTGTTAGTTCATATGTTGATAGTGTTTTTCCCTCTGGTGTCAAAACAGACTTTAAATAAGCAAAGACGGGTTATAGAGCCTGTGCCTATCGATATTTTGTTTCTAGAATCTCCGAAAACGTTAAAAACAGTGTCTATAAAGAGTTCTTTAGGATCTAATGTTTTAAGTTCAGATAGTCTAAGTCAGAAAAAAAACAAAGAACAGGCTGTTAGCACACCCTTGCTACAGCCTGAACAGACATCATACGCTTCTGAAGTAGTCAAAACACAAATAACTACAGCAAATATGACTGAGCTTTTAGATGCGATTTATCGGTTATTTACTCCGACTTCTGTTAATAAAGAAGCAGAGAATTTATTGGAATCTTCTAAGACAAAGCGCTCTAGTTTGCCCAAAACTAAAGTGAAGTCTAAACAGAGGCATGTTGAAATACCTGTAAGATCTGACAAGGATTCAATAGACAGTAGTTCAATAAAAGATGTAAATAGATTATTTCGCTTTGATATAAAGGTCCCGAAGGGGGAGTTAGACGATGTGAATCGGCTTTTTTATAACCCAGAAGACTCTGAAATTCGTAGTCCTGATGGAAGTGCATAATAAATTTTCTTGCGTCTAAACGCGGCATCACTTATTATTGTCTTTATGTTTTCACGTTTTACTGAAAAAGCTATACAAGCCATTATGTTGGCGCAAGAAGAAGCTAAACGTTTTCACCATTCCTATGTTGGAACCGAGCATATTTTGCTGGGTATTATAGGTGAGGGTGATAATGTTGTTGTGAAGTCTTTGCAATCTATGAATTATACTAGCGATCAGATTACGTCTGCTATTGAAGAGCGCTTAGAATATGGCGGTGTTACCTCTGATTATGGCAATATTCCTTTTACTCAGCAGGCAAAACAAGTGCTCACTTATGCTTGGGATGAAGCTAGAAAATTAGGTCATAATTATGTGAATGTTGAACATTTATTTTTGTCTATGTTCAGAGATCCTACCTCAATTGCTGCAAGAGTTTTGGCAGAATTGGGTATAGATCCTACTGCTTTTAAAGACGTGTTATTTAAAAAATTGGGCGATAAAGCAACAGCAATTACACAAAAAGAAAAAGTCTCGTCTTTTCCTACACCTAATTTAGATTTATTCGGACGTGATTTAACTTGGTTGGCAAAAGAAGGCAAGTTAGACCCTGTTATAGGTAGAGAGTCTGAAATAGAACGTATTATTCAAATTTTATGCCGTCGTTCTAAAAACAATCCTGTATTAACTGGTGAGCCTGGTGTTGGTAAAACAGCTATTGTTGAAGGCTTAGCTCAAAAAATTTGTTCAGATAATATTCCAGAAAAATTAAAAAGCAAACGTGTTATTACCCTTGATTTGGGTCTTTTAGTCGCTGGTACAAAGTATCGTGGAGAGTTTGAAGACCGTGTTAAAAAAATTATGGAAGAAGCGCGTAAAGCCGGGAATGTCATTATTTTTGTTGACGAGCTTCATACTATTATTGGTACAGGCGGTTCAGAAGGGTCTTTAGATGCTGCTAATTTATTTAAACCGGCTTTGTCTCGAGGTGAGTTACAATGTATTGGGGCAACCACTTTAGATGAATACAGAAAGCATATTGAAGGTGACGGGGCGCTTGAAAGACGCTTTCAATCGGTATTAGTTGAAGAGCCTACTGCAGAACAAACATTGCAAATATTGAGAGGCATTTGTACGCGTTATGAAGATTATCACCAGGTCAGCATTACTGATGCCGCTTTAGAAGAAGCGGTGTTTTTGTCTATACGCTATATTACCGAACGGCATTTGCCAGATAAAGCTGTAGATATTATTGATGAAGCAGCAGCGAAAGTGATGTTACAAGCTTCTGCTATTTCACCAGAGTTAAAAGAATTGGTAAAAGAGCAAAAAAATCTTGAGAAAAAGTGCAAACTTTACGAAAAAGCAGACGATAAAACTGATTTAAAAGAAGCTAAAGAACAGTTAAAACATATTCAGGAGAAAATAAAGCAATTTTCGGCTGAAGAGAGAAAGTATTTGAATCCTGTGGTAGATGAGGCAGTTATTGCAGAAGTTGTTGCCATGTGGACTAAAATTCCTATTTCTAAAGTAACACGAGAAGAAGGTAAAAAGCTGCTTAATTTAGAAGCACAGTTAAAAAGTAAAATTATTGGTCAGGATGCCGCTATCGCGGCTTTGGTTAGAGCTGTTAAACGGTCTAAGATGGGGTTAAAAGATCCTAAGCGACCTACTGGTTCCTTTTTATTTTTAGGACCTACGGGGGTTGGTAAGTCTGAGTTGGCTAAGGTGTTGGCCG
The DNA here is from genome assembly GCA_044350955.1 of Candidatus Marinamargulisbacteria bacterium. Taxonomy (GTDB): domain Bacteria; phylum Margulisbacteria; class Marinamargulisbacteria; genus JBILGQ01. The sequence goes on from JBILGQ010000027.1 coordinate 4,483, forward strand.
AATTATTATTTGGCTCTCAAGATAATATGATTCGTTTTGATATGTCTGAGTACATGGAAAAACATACAGTATCTCGTTTAATTGGGTCGCCTCCTGGCTATGTAGGTTTTAATGAAGGCGGGCAATTGTCTGAGCCCGTTAGACGTAAGCCTTATTCGGTGGTTTTATTCGATGAGCTTGAAAAAGCGTCGCCTGATGTTATTAATCTATTATTACAAATATTAGATGACGGCATATTAACCGATTCTACTGGTAGAAAAATTAATTTTAAAAATACCATTATTATTATGACCTCTAACGTAGGTAGCAAGTTTATTCATTCAGAGACTTCTTTTGGTTTTGTTGATCCGGGTAAAATTGACGATTCTAAACAGGAAGTGTTGAAATCAAAATTAGACCGAGAATTGCGTGAGGCTTTTAAACCTGAATTTTTAAATAGAATTGATGATACGATCATATTTAAAGCGTTAAACGAACCTAATGTCAGAGACATTGTTGATATTATGTTAGACAGATTAAAAGTTCGCTTATCTGAACGCAATATCGATATTAGTTATGATAAAAAAGTAAAAGAATTTTTACTGAAGCATGGTTTTGATAAACGTATGGGAGCAAGGCCATTACGACGTGCTATTCAAGAGCATTTTGAAGATGCTTTAGCTGATCAAATGTTATTATTAGGCTTGCATAATGATTTTGATGCTAAAGCCACTGTAAAAATAACTGCAGATGTAAAACGCATTGTGTTTACTTTAGAAAAAAAAGCTAAGATAAAAAAAGAGACTGTAAATTCTACAAAAATAAAGAAAGCTGTTCCTGCTTAATCTCTAAAATTGAGGTGACCATTGATACACTATGAATGCCAACAATGTGGGGCGCACTATCCGAAATGGAGTGGTCAGTGTTTAAGCTGTAAAGCCTGGAATAGTTTGATTGAGGCCGAGCTTCAAAAACCATCGAAAGTATCGATTAGTTCGTCTAAAAAGACGCTTCCTATTGCTTTGAACCAGGTTAGTAAAGGTGAGACGATTATTATTCCTACCTTGTTGTCAGAGGTCGATTCTTTGTTGGGTTCGGGTTTGGTTATGGGTTCTGTTGTCTTAATGAGTGGAGAGCCTGGCATAGGGAAGTCGACTTTATCGTTGCAATTGTGTCAAAATTTGGCACGTTCCTCTAAGAGAGTGTTATATATTTCTGCTGAAGAATCCAGCGTTCAGTTGCGTTTGCGTGCAGAGCGTTTGGGCGATTTGCCTGATACTTTATTTGTGTTTAATGAGTCTAATATGGCTAACATTATTACCCAATTAGATCGCTTAAAACCGGATGTTATTTTGCTTGATTCGATTCAGGTGGTGTATCATCCTGAAGTGTCAGCTGTTCAGGGCTCGGTAAGTCAATTGCGTTTTTGTGCTGGTATATTAATCGATTGGGTGAAAAGTAATGACAAAGCAGCTATTATTATTGGCCATATTACTAAAGAAGGGAACATAGCTGGACCTAAGGTACTTGAGCATTTAGTTGATGTTATATTGTATTTAGAAGGGCAGCGCCAGTGGCAGTATCGTATATTGCGTTCGTATAAAAATCGCTATGCATCTACCGATCAAATTGCTTTATTTGAAATGAAAGAAGCTGGGTTAATACCGTTGTCTGATCCATCTCAATTTTTTATTCAAGCGCAATGTTTTGATCAGCCTGGATCGGTGATAGTGCCTTACTGCGAAGGGCAACGTGTTTTTTTAATTGAAATACAGGCATTAGTTGTTGAGTCGGGCTATGGGATGGCGAAACGAAATTTTGTTGGGGTAGATCCAAATCGCGCTAATTTGTTGATAGCTGCTTTAGATAAATTGTTTCGTTTGCGTTTAGCCGCGCATGATATTTTTGTGTCTATTATTGGCGGGTTAAAAATTTCAGATCCTTCTATTGATTTGGCAATTATAGTGGCAATAGTGTCGTCTTTGCGCTTGCAATCGATTAAAGAGCGCATGGGTATTATTGGCGAGGTTGGATTAACGGGTGAAATACGGCCTGTTACACATTTAAAACGACGTTTAATTGAACTTAAAAAATGCGGGTTTACGCATTGTATTATCCCCGAAAAAAATCAGAGTGATGAATTAGACGGGATAGGGCTTGAAATTTTGTATGCGGGTCATGTAAAACAAGTGCTTAATCATTTGTTTGTAAATGAGAGTTCTCATGCAAGATAAAATTGAAAAAATTATTTCAATGTGTAGACAAGAAGACTCTCGTTGGGAAGGGTTGGTATTGCTTCGGTCATTAAAAGAGAAAACGACTTATAAACTGATATGGCCCTATGCGAAAGATGAAGATTGGATGATTCGTTGTACAGTCATTGATAAAATCGGTGATTTAAGACAAGCTAAATATACTCAAAAATTATTGCCATTTTTATTAGATGAGGATGCTACTGTTCGTAGGTCTGCACAAGAAGCTATAAAACAGTTAACAAAAGAGGATTGTAGTCCCTTATTTAAAGAATTAAAAAATCCCGAGCGTTTGATTCGAGAGTTTTGTGCTGTCGTTATTCGATCGCGAGTACATACTCATTTAACTCAAATTATATTGGGTTTTTCAACAGAGACATGGGTGCCAGCTAATCGTTTGTTATATATTGTTTGGGTGAGTTTAAAATCTAGTTCTGAATCCATTCTAATTGAAGCTCTTTCTGTTAAGCATACACAACGACATGCCATTATGATGTTGGCTATTTTACAATCAAGACGAGCCATTCCTCATTTTGTCTCTTTGTATGAGGTGTCGTCTTTACGTCGGCATATTATTCAGGCGATTATGGAAATGGCTAATGCATCTGTATTTTCGAATCTGATAGATTACATTACGGTTAATGGCGCAGAAGAGTCTGTTAAACGGATGATTCTTAAAATTGGGTCGCCTATTTTGCCTTATTTGTTAGAAAAATTAAAAGATCCTCAGTTAAGCCCGCTTTTGTTGCCATTGTTGAATGATTTTACATTAGACCCTGTTGCCTGGAAGCAAATTGAGGCTAACGTGCAAGACAATGCTTTATTAGATAAATATTTACAATTAAAACGATTGGGTTTTCGTAATTAACTTTGTCGAATATTTGTTAAAGTAATTGAAGAATTCGCCTGTATTCACTACAATGTTCTCATGACAAAACTTCAATATGAATTAGTAGTAGAAAATAATTCCGTTCAAAAAGAGGAAGGCCATTTTTTTTATGCAGCGCCTTTTGATGTGCATATTGGAGATAAAAGTTTTCATATTACCTTTGAAAAGGGTAGTGATTCTAGCGTCATGCGACGTATTTTTTTGAACAATGTTGTTCTTTTTGAATTAAAACATCCTGACTATACGCCTGATTGTTCGGTAGAGACACTTAATAAAACTTTGAATTTTGATGAAGCTACGACTTTGTTTGCCGCATTTGCGCATGTACAGGTGATTTTTGAAAAAGAGTATTTAAAAGCGTACCAAGAAGGCCAAATTAAAGTATCTAATTATTCGCTTACGCAGCCTTTGTTTTTATAAATTTTTTTAGCCTCTTAAAACTGTCCTAAAATAATCTATAGTCTTTTTTAATCCTATTTCTAGCACAATTTCTGGTTGCCAGTTTAGTTGTTTTTTGGCTAGTTTAATGTCGGGTTGACGTTGTTTTGGGTCGTCTTTTGGTAAAGCTTGGTAGATTAATTTTGACTGTGATTCTGTTAGTTTAATAATTAGCGATGCCAGTTCTATAATACTTATTTCATGAGGGTTTCCTAGATTAATAGGGCCGTTTATGTGCCGATCTTGATTCATTAAGCTAATTAAGGCTGTTATCATGTCTGATATATAACAAAAACTACGTGTTTGAGATCCGTCTCCATAAATGCTAATCATCTCGTTTTTAAGGGCTTGAACAATTAAATTGCTTACAACACGGCCATCATTTAT
>JBILGQ010000028.1:0-8416 GCA_044350955.1 Candidatus Marinamargulisbacteria bacterium
AACGATACAGTTGATTTAGTAGAAGGCCAATTGACAAGTCAGATTGATTTAGATGAAACGTTTTTAGCTGATAACACTTTGTCTTTGTCAGGAGGCGACTTAAAAGTAGGTCTTTTGGCATCGGGGGATGGTGCAAAAAAAAGCTTAAGTTTAATGTTGGGTGGCGAAGGAAATTTGGGGATACTTAAAGCTAATAGAATTTTTGCAAATGAGTACTTCGATAAAACAATGTTGCGGGTAACCCCAGCTTATCCCTATTTAAATTTACTTGAATTGAAGGATCAAGAAGGGGCGTCAATGGTGTTTCAGGTAATGGATGAAAGTTATGCGGAGCCTGATGCTATTTTTGCTACAGCCTTTGAATTGTATGATCCTGATAATAATAATAATTATGAAAGATCCGCATATCTTAATACAGTAGATGTGTCCCCTAATTTTTATTCGTTTGCTTCTGTATCTCATAATATTCAGGTCTTTCGAAATACGCCTGGCGATGAAAGAGTAACGGGTGATTTAAAAATTGGCATGAGTAGCTACCCAATTGAGTATGGTGAAACGGATTTATCGGGTTATGTAAAATACGATAGCTCTGACTTTATTGCTGTTGGTAAAAAAAATAAAGTGCAATTAACACCATCGGGGTCCATTTTGCTTAATGGGAATGCTAATAAGGGGTATCAGCTAGATGTGGGAGATGGAAATGTTTTGGTAGAAGGGGAGGTTCTGGGGCGTTTAGCAAAAATCTTTTATGGACGATGTTTACCCAGCACTAGTAATATTTTAAGTACTGACAAGTCTTATGTTGAAGTTATCGATAAGTTTGAAAATGAAACGATAGTAAGAAAACGTGCTTATTTAGAAGAGAGGGCTAATTTAAAGGTAGGTGGATCGGCCATAGACTATACGCCTATTCCTGGTGGGGGCGTTGCTTCAAGTGGGGGGCATTATTTTCAGGCTAGAGATTCTCAAAATTGTCTTATAAATAAAACAGATGATGTTGGCTGGGACTATGGATATGGGCTAAAACGAACGATATTAAATAATGATTTAAAAATAGATAATGCAGTGGCTGATATTAGATGGCAGTTTAGAGTGATTATTACGGTTAGTGGATCTGCATCTTCGCCAGGCACTTATGTGCAAGCTTCTGCCTTTGGTAATGGCACTAATCACTATGGTGATAAAGTATACTTTTCAGGCGATAACGGTGATAATACTAAGAGTATTTTTACGATTATAGAAGAATTTAAAAATTGTAATGGGAGTGCGTGTGTAGGGTATTCAATGGATGGAGATCCTGAAGATGATGCGGTTGTTTTTAATGTCTATGTTAATGAGGATTATCCTTTACTTGATCAGTATGCTACAGGGGTTTTTACGGGATGTCTTAAGCCTCAAGATAGCCAAAGTGAAGACGACGAATCTGAATGCGAAGATGAAACAGGAAGGGAGCTTACGTCGAGATATTATTGGTCAGGCAGCTCTACTCCATCTTGTAATTCTGGCGTTGATGGGATAGATGAATGTAGTAATAGTGATAATAATCGTTCAATTACTCATCCAGAAAAGTATGATATAAGCGGGTTTAGTGCTTCTATTTTAATATTTGCTACACCGTATGTATCGGGTTCAAATTAAGGATTTAAATGAAAAAAATGACGGTTACTTTTTTATTAGCTTTAGTGGTATTACTTATAATGCCGAATAAGCATATTGAGGCGGCGAAAACGACATTAAGAGATAATGAGTTAGAGTTTTCTTCGGGGATTTTGATTCAGGATATCATTGATGAGGTTTTGACTGACGATAGTTATCCGCTTAATAAGAGTTATCAAAATTATTTTGAGTGGTATACATCGCAGGAAGCAAAAAAAGGGACTCTTAATATTACGTTAACAGATGATGCTGTATCTGATGGGGCGGAGTTATGGATGTATGTTCGGAATGCTATTTTTGTAAATGGCTCTGATGAAGTTGAGTTGGGTGTAACAACCTCTATTGCAGAAAACTACCATGGTGGTATTCAAGGCGTTAGCACTAATGTTGTAGCAAATTCTTATACAGATCCTACTGATGAATCTGGTATTTTAAAGAGTAATTATTTTACTTCATTACAGGCAGGTGTGGGTAAATTTGATGAAAGTATTTGGGCTTTTGAAAATGATAATGATGAAATGATTATAGGGGCATATAAGGGGATTAATTTTAGTTATGAACCTGAAGGACAACAAAATTTGGCTTTGAATGCTTTGGGTGGAGATGTGAGTTTTTTTGATAGCATTGCTGTTACTTCTGTAGAATCTAATGGTTGTGTGGGATTGGGTATGACCTATAATGAAATGAAAAATGGTGACTGTGATACTGTCGGCTTACAAGTAAGCGGAAATATAAAATTTGGCCGATTGTTTGGTAAAATTGGCTCTGTTCAGGTGACTTTAAATTCAGGTTCAATTGAACCTACAGGCTTACAATATGATGATCAACCCTGGACTGTAGCAACTTTCGAACCTTCCGGGGATACTGATAGTACAAACTCTTTTACTTTTAAAATCGGTAACTCTTCGCCGATAACTTATAATTTTGCGATTTTGTCACAGTATACGTTAACTACAGAATATGAAACGTCTGTACAAGGGTGGATGTTGGTTGATGCATGGACAGATGAGTGTACAGCAGGAAGTGGTGAAGATGACTGCTCTTTAATTGGTGATAATAGCATTCGGGGTTGTAGTGTTTCTAGTGCTAGTCGTTATGCATGGCCGGGTTCTTTTACTCATGAAGAACAGTTGCATGTATCAAATTTATCCGTGTTTGATTTTCAAGAAGGGTTTAATGAAAATGCCCCATTTTATTTTCAATTTGCATTTGTTGCACCACTTGAAGCAAATGCTACTGTGAATATTCGTATAAGGCATTGTATAGCCCCAGCGATTGGTAAAACAAATGCTAATTATAACACCTTAAGTATACGTGATATTCAACAGGATTCTTCAAAGAAATTTCAAGTTGAAAATATATCAGCCACTATATACGCACTTCCTAGCTGGTAAATTCAAGCCCCTATTGACCTAAAATCTTAGCTTTGATACTCTTTGAGTCTAGTGAAAATGCAAGGTCTTTATCTGTTATAAGGTAAGAGCGAGCATTTAGGATAAAAATAGGAGGTAACCATTGTCAGTAGTCATACGTTTAAAAAGATTCGGAAAGAAACATAAAAAAGTGTACCGTTTAGTAATTGCAGATAGTAGAAGAGCAGTTTCTGGCGAAACAATAGAAGAAATTGGGTTCTATGATCCACAAAGCGAGCCTATTCATTTTGAAGTGAATAAAGAAAGAACAGAGTACTGGTTATCAGTTGGCGCAAAACCAAGTGAAACAGTGCATCGTTTACTAGCAAGCCAAGGGTTGGTTGAAAAAAATAGTGTACAATCTAGCAACCAAAAAAAGACTAAAAAAGAATTAAAACAACCAAGCTAATAATAGATAGAGAGGAACTAAAATGAAAGCATTAGTAGAAAGCATAGTAAAAGCATTAGTTGATTATCCAAGTGAAGTACGAATTGCTGAAACATCAGGCGAAAGCATTGTTATTTTAGAAATTTCAGTTGCTTCTGATGATGTTGGTAAAGTAATTGGTAAAGAAGGACGAATTGCGAATGCTATTAGAACTGTTGTTAAAGCTGCAGCTGCAAAATTAGACAAAAAAGTAACGGTAGAGATACTAACTGGTAAGGAATAGTTCATGGTAGAAACCCCTAAAAATAAAAAAGCACAAGTTATTCTAAAGCGACAAATAATCGTTAAGGCTGTAGTAACAGAAAGTTTTAAAACGTTTTTAAATTACGAGTTAAGCGAAACCGTTAAGATGAATACTAATAAAATTAATCAGCTAGAAAATCAAATGAAGTTATTTGATCAAAAAGATCCAAGATATACACAGTTAAACAATGAAAAAAGAGAAGCTGAAGCGTATATAAAATCTGAAGCTGATCAACGGAAGTTTATTAGTGATTTAGAATTAAACTCTGTTTATTCGCAAGGGCCTATTGATGGCATGGTAACCGTGAGTGTTGGCGATAATTTGTATGAAAAATTGGGTGGGGTAGAACTAATAGTGAAAGATGGAGTTGTTCAAAAAATTAATGTAAATCCATCTCAATTCCAGTCTGTAGTTGGTTAATCTTCTTGCCCCTATCTAATCTAGGTAGGGGCTTTTTTATTTATGTCATTTTATTATCTATCATTATTTCCAAATGAAGTTCGTCAATACTTTTTAAAGGGTATTTTTAAAAGGGCTTTCGATAAAAATTTATTTAATATTAACTTTATTGATTTGCGTGATTTTGGTATAGGCGACCATAAAAAAGTAGATCATTACCCTTTTTCTGAAAAAAAAGGCATGGTGTTACGTGTTGATTCCCTTTATAATGCCATCACAAGTATTGCAGATTATCAAAACATGCGTATAATATATACGTGTCCGAAAGGGCAGTTGTTTGATCAAGTTTATTCTAAAGAGATTATACAAGAGAATAAGTCTTTAATACTTATTCCTGGGTATTATGAAGGAATAGACGAGAGGATCTTTGAAGTGCTACCAATAGAGCGTGTATCGATTGGTAATTATATATTAAATTCAGGCGATACCGCCGCATTAGCAATTGCTGAGACTATTATTCGGCAAATTCCTGGTGTTTTAGGTAATGAAGGCTGCATTGAAGATGACTCATTATATAATAATGAGCTTGAATCACCGCAGTATACTCAGCCTTTAGAGTTTAAGGGTCACAAGGTGCCTGATATATTGCGTTCTGGTCATCATGCACTAGTTGCAGATTGGAAAAAAGAGCAAGCATTAAATCAAACATTGTTTATGAGGCCTGATATTTTAGCAAAAAAAGAAATTAGTAATGCTGAAAAAGAAGTTTTAACAAAAATACTAAATAAAATGGTGGTGAAAGAAAATGACTAGTCCAATAATTCAAGAAATTGAAAAGAATCAATGTAAAACAGAACTCCCAACTGTAGAAATAGGTGATACAGTGGTAGTTCATAAAATTATTATTGAAGGTAAAAAACAACGAGTCCAAAAAATTCAAGGTACTGTAATTAAGATTTCCGGAACTTCGTCGCGTTTATCGTTTACTGTACGTAAAATTGTTCAAGGTGAAGGTGTTGAAACTACGTTTTTGACTCATTCAACATTGGTAGAAAAAGTAGAAATAATACAAAGAGCCAAAGTTAGAAGAGCAAAACTATATTATTTGCGTGATAAAGTCGGTGCTAAAAACAACCGCTTAAAAGTTCGTAAAGAAAAATAGAAATGCTTCGGGTAGCTGTTGTTGGCGCAACCGGCTACACAGGATATGAGCTGCTTCGATTGTTGCAGCATCATCCTGCTGTAGCTATAACCGAATTGTTTTCTACTCAGTTAGAAGGTGAACCCACTGATACGCTTTTTTCAGGGCAGCATAAGCTTCCTAAAACGTTTAAAACCTTTTCTGCTGATGAGGACTATGATATTGATTTTTTGTTTTTAGCGGTTCCTCATGCCACAACGCATGAATACATGCATAAGCTAGAAAAAAAATCGTATCGTGTCATTGATTTATCGGCTGATTTTAGATTAAACGATACAGAATTATACGAACGTTATTATCAAATAAAGCATGCAAACCCACAATTATTACAAAAAATCCCCTATGGTTTACCAGAGCTTTATTTTGATGCGATCAAGCATTCGCGAATAGTAGCGAATCCGGGTTGTTATTCGACTACCGCCATTTTGGGTTTGTACCCTTTATGTGAAGCAGGTTTGGTGGAACATGTTGTGATAGATGCTAAATCAGGAGTATCTGGAGCAGGCAAAACTCTTAAAAAAAGTTCTTTGTATTGTGAGGTAAACGAACATTTGTCGGCTTATGCTACAAACAATCACCGGCATCAGGCAGAATTAATTGAACATCTCAATGTGCCACATGTTTTCTCGCCGCATTTAATTCCCATGATGCGTGGAATTTTGTGTTCTTCTTATGTTCAAACAAAGACAAAAATAAATATAGACGAATTAGTGGCGCTCTATAGTGATTTTTATAAAGAGTGTACATTTGTAACGGTACAAACCGGGAAATTAGCTACAACGCAGTCGGTTATAGGCTCTAACCGTGTTGAGATTACTCTTTGTATTCAAAATGATGCGGTTATCGTGTTTTCGGCTTCTGATAATTTAATAAAAGGTGCAGCCGGACAAGCTATACAAAATATGAATATTATGGTCGGCTTAAACGAAGATTTAGGCTTGCCACTATTAGGACAGGCGGTGTAATGATGACAGATAAAAATTCTATAACGGCGTTAGAGGGTGTTTATGCCAATAGTGTGCAAGCTGGTATAAAAAAATCGGGTTATGATTTGTCGTATATTTATGTGCCAAATGCAGTAGCATCAGCTGGCGTTTTTACGCAAAACCAATTTGCCTCATCATCTGTTTTATATACAAAAAAGAACATAGCTAGACATACCATAAAAGCTTTGCTTGTTAATTCAGGCAATTCGAACACCGCAACCGGTGTTGAAGGTGAAAAGAACACTAAAGAAATTGCCAAGCTCACTGCAAAGCTTTTGGGCTTAGAAGCTTATGAAGTCGCTGTGTCTGCTACTGGCATAATCGGACGCCCCTTGCCTATGGAAAAAATAAGAGAGGCTATTCCTCAGTTACTGTCTGAACCTCATGCTAAAAAGGGACATTTAGTAGCCAAGGGTATATTAACTACGGACTTAGTGGAAAAAACCGTATTTTTGACAAAAAAAATTGGAAAGAAAACTATTACAGTGGCTGGCATTACTAAAGGAAGTGGTATGATAGCCCCAAATATGGCTACGACATTGGCTTATTTAGTGACGAACTGTGCTTTAAGTTCTTCGCAACTTCAAGAGTGTGTGATTGAAGCTACAAACGCATCGTATAACTTGCTTAGTGTAGATACCGATACCTCTACGTCTGACATGATGCTGTGTTTTGCAACTGGTGAATACAAAATCAATGCTTTTGATAAGAACGAGTTAGAGGCCTTTCAAGAGTTGCTAACAGAGGCCTGTATAGATCTTGCAAAGCAAATTGCAAAAGACGGAGAAGGGGCTACAAAATTGATCGAAGTTACGGTGACTAAGGCAGCGTCTAAAAAAGATGCGGCAAAAATTGCTAAGCAAGTGATAGATTCTCCCTTAGTAAAAACAGCCATTCATGGTGAAGACCCAAATTGGGGGCGTTTTATTATGGCAATTGGCAAAGAACCGTCTGTTAAAGTAAATCCTAAAAAAGTAAGTATTTCTTTGGGTGAAAATCTAATATTCTCAAATGGAGAACCTGTAGATTATAATGCTCAGTCTGTTCAGAATATTTTGGCAAAAAGTGAAGTAACGATAAGCATAGATTTAGGTTTAGGCCACGGAACAGCCACTGCTTGGGGTTGTGATTTAACAAAAAAATACATTGATATAAATACGGAATATAATTAAATGAGATACGAAAACGAAATTAAAAAGGCAGAAATATTATTAGAGGCTTTTCCTTATATTAAAAAGTTTGCCAAGCAAATCATTGTGATTAAATACGGTGGATCTATTATGCTTAACGAAGAACTTAAAACGCAGTTTGCGCGTGATATTTCTTTGTTAAAATACATTGGTCTGAATCCTATTATCGTACATGGTGGCGGTAATGAAATTTCGAAATGGATGAGCCGTTTAGGTAAAGAAGCCAAGTTTATTGACGGACTGCGCGTAACAGACGCTGATACTTTAGAAATTTCTGAGATGGTATTAGTAGGAAAAATAAATTCCGAAATAGTGTCTATGATTAACTATGAAGGGGGAAAGGCTGTTGGCTTGTCTGGTAAAGATGGTTCATTGTTTATTGGTAAACGTAAAGAATCAAAAGAAAACCAAGATTTAGGCTTTGTAGGTGATATTAAAAATGTAGATGTAACGTTATTGCATACGTTATCAGAAAAGGGTTATATACCTGTTATTTCATCGATTGCTCAAAGTGAAGAACGTGAAAGTTTAAATATGAATGCTGATCACGTCGCGCAATGCATTGCTAGTACATTAAAAGCATCAAAATTGGTCTACTTAACGGACGTAGATGGCTTATTAATCGAAAAAAAATTGTGTTCGATTTTAACGAAACGAGAAGCCAAAAAATTATTAAGTCATTCTGATGTAAGTGGTGGGATGTTGCCAAAGTTAAGCTGTGCCGTTAAAGCCATTGAAGAAGGGGTTAAACAAGTTCACATTATTAATGGTACTTTGCAACACGCTGTATTGCTGGAGTTATTTACCGATACTGGGATCGGTACTATGATTTCGTAAGAAGCCATACTATTTCGTTTATGAAACATTTTATTGAGTGCAC
>JBILGQ010000029.1:0-8310 GCA_044350955.1 Candidatus Marinamargulisbacteria bacterium
CAATAAGTCTGGATTTTAAAATCTTCATCGCAGTATCTTTGTTGGCAGTTTGTGAACGGCTATCTTGAGACGTAGAAACAGTACCTGTTGGAATATGGGTAATTCTTACGGCTGAGTCGGTTTTGTTTACATGTTGGCCGCCGGCACCGCTAGCACGAAAGGTGTCAATTCGCAGATCTTTAGGATCTATCGTAATATTGGTATCGTTTTCTATTTCTGGAATAACGGTAACGGCAGCAAATGACGTTTGACGTTTATTGTTCGCATTGAATGGCGATTGACGCACTAATCGATGCACTCCACTTTCGCAATTTAAATATCCGTAAGCATATTCGCCTCTTGCTATAATGGTAGCTGATTTTATTCCAGCTTCATCTCCCATAGACTCCTCAATAATGTGGTAGTTATAACCTTTTTTGTCGAAATATCGGCAATACATGCGTAAAAGCATTTGAGCCCAATCTTGAGAATCAGTTCCGCCAGCACCTGCATTAATACTTAAAATTGCCGGATAATTATCGTATGGACCCGATAATAAAGCTTGAAGTTCTAGGTTGGTTATTTCGGCTTGAAAAGAATGAAATAACTCGGTCATTTCGCTGACCATGTCAGAATCTTCAAGAATTGATTCATCGCTTTTACTTAATTCTAAAAAAGCTTTTAAATCAGTCAGTTTTTCTTCTAGCGTGTTAAAACGACTTAATTTTTTTTTGTCTTGTGACAGCTCATTTAACAGTCGCTGTGCATCGGGGTTATTCGTCCAAAAAGAATCTTGGTTGATATCACGTTCTTGTCTATTTATTGTTTCTTTTAGTTCTTTGATGTCAAAGATAGTCTCCGAGGAGATAAAAGTTTTTTTCAGCAGAATTTAATTGCGCTTCAAAATTATCGATCATTTTCTTGTGCTAATTCCCATCCTTCATGGGCTATTAAGTCTTCGGCTACTTTCCATTTGGCTTCTTTTTTTTCGCCGTTTTTTTGAAGTGTGACTTTGTCGTTCCGTTTAATTTTTTTTAAATCGTTTGGCTGGTCTGAAGATGATTCGGTTATTTTGGGATCATCTTTTGGCTCGTCTTGATTTTCAGTTACAATGACTGATCGATGAATCATAACTAAAGCTTCTTCTGCTACGTTTAACATTAATTCTTTATACATGGTATAGGCTTCTTTTTTGTATTCTAAAAGAGGATCGCGTTGCCCATAGGCGCGTAATCCAATGCCTTCACGTAAGACATCCATGTTATGCAAGTGTTCCATCCATTTTTTATCAAGTGTCATTAGTAAAATACGTTTTGTAATAACTTTTTCAAAGAGTGTTTCTGGATATTCTGATTTTCGGTGGTCGTAAAAAGCAAGTGTAGCTTCGATTAACAATTGCTTTTCAGGATTTTTTTCGTATTTTTTTATTAGCTCATCACTATTACTAATAGGAAGTAATTGTTTTATTTGTAATTCAAATGCTTGTTTGCTGTCAGTATTTTTTAACGACTCGCCTGAAAATTCTTCAGTTAATTCAGTAATATAGGTGTCTAATAATTCTTTATAAATTTCGTCTATACGATGATCTTGAAGTAAGTTGTCTCTGAATTTATAAATCGTTTCACGTTGTTTATTTACGACATTGTCGTATTGAAGTACTTGCTTACGCATACCGAAATGATATTTTTCTACTTTTTGCTGGGCTTTTTCAAGCGAACGGCTAATCATTTTATGTTCAATTGGCATATCATCGGGCATTCCTAAAGCTTCCATTACATTTTTAATCCGATCCGATCCAAATAAACGCATTAAGTCGTCTTCTAAAGATACAAAAAACTGTGTAGCACCAGGGTCGCCTTGTCGGCCTGATCTACCTCTTAATTGATTGTCTATTCGTCGAGATTCATGGCGTTCAGAACCGATGACATACAAACCACCTAAGTCAGAAACTCCTTCACCTAATACAATATCAGTTCCGCGACCTGCCATATTGGTTGCAATAGTAACAGCGCCTTTTTGACCTGCTTTGGCTATAATTTCAGCTTCTCTTTCATGATGTTTTGCATTTAAAACATGATGAGGAATGCCTCTTTTTTTTAGTAAATTTGAAAATAATTCTGATGTTTCTATTGCAATAGTTCCTACTAAAACCGGTTGATTTTTTTTATGGAGTTCTGCAATACGATCAACTATAGCATGATATTTACCTTGCTTATTTTTATAGATAACATCAGCTTGATCGTTTCTGCAAAGAGGCTTGTTTGTTGGTACAGGAATGACAGATAAACCATAAATATTTTCGAATTCTTCAGCTTCAGTTAAAGCTGTGCCTGTCATGCCAGCTAATTTTGGGAACATTCTAAAATAATTTTGAAATGTGACTGAAGCCAAAGTTTGGCTTTCTTCTCTGATCGTTACATTTTCAATAGCTTCGATTGCCTGGTGTAGTCCATCAGAATATCTACGCCCTTCCATGAGTCGTCCTGTAAATTCATCTACTATAATAATTTCTCCGTCTTTTATAACATAATCTGTATCACGCTTAAAAATATGCAATGCTTTTAAACATTGCACTGCCATGTGTGCAGCGTCCATATTTTTAACAGAATACATAGTGCTTAATCCTAATTCTTTTTCGATAACATCGATGCCTTCTTCTGTTAGAACTACATTTTTATGCTTTTCATCTACGTTAAAGTGAGTATCAATTTTTAAAGATTTTGCAATTTTTGAAATGTTAATGTATTTTTTTGTGCTATCTTTCACCGGTCCTGAAATAATTAGAGGGGTTCGTGCTTCGTCAATTAATATACTGTCGACTTCGTCGATGATGGCATAGTGCTTGCGAAGTTGGCAACATTGAGAGATATCGCTTGAGAGGTGATCTCTTAAATAATCAAAGCCGTATTCATTATTTGTACCAAATGTAATGTCGCATTGATAGGCATTTAATCGGTCTTGAGGAGGCATATTCGCTTGAATTAAACCAACGCTTAAACCTAAGAAACGATAAATTTTGCCCATCCATTCACTATCACGTTTTACTAGGTAATCGTTTACCGATACCATATAAACACCTTTGCCTTCTAGGGCATTTAAGTAGGCGGGAAGGGTGGCTACCAGCGTTTTCCCTTCACCTGTTTTCATTTCGGCAATTTTACCTTCATGTAAAATAATTCCCCCAATGAGCTGTACATCAAAATGCCTCATTCCTAAAAGTCTTTTTGCAGTTTCTCTTACTACAGCAAATACTTCGGGTAAAATGTCGTCTAGGCTTTCATTTTGCTTTAATCTTTGTTTAAATTCGTCAGTTTTAGCTTTTAATTCATTGTCTGATAGGGCTTGAATAAGGGGTTCAAAATCATTGATTTGATCTACTTTTTTTTGGTAGCTGGCTATTATTTTTTCGTTTGATGTTCCGAATAATTTTTGTAAAATATTTGTAAATACCATGCTTTTACTCCTATAAATCTTGCGGTTATCGACTAGGTAGTTTTTTAATGACTAGAATCAGAAACACGAATATCGAGTACGTTTAATAATACTTGATCGTTACGTTTTTTGCCTCTGCTATCGATTTCTAGAGTGAAAACAAGATTCACTTTGCATTTTAAACCACAATTTTCACGTATATAGCAATATTTTTTCCAGAGTCCAAAACCAATGGCGCTTACTGTTCGATTTACTTTTGTATTGGTTTCAGAGACTTCAAATCTTACATGTTGATGCCCGGTTGTTTGATAACGATTTCCAAACGATTGGCCGCCATGTAACATGCAATCTTCAAGATAAAAAATCGGATAATCAAACTGTTGCCCGTAAGGAGCAAAATCTTCAAGTGAATTAATAAATGCTAAGTTAATTTTATTTAATTCTAGTTTGTCTATGATGTCATAATGGTATTCAAATTGCTCACTTGGTACGTCATTCATAAATTCTCTTAATTTTTTTATGAATTCAGGAACATCGTTTTTATGTAAAGTAAACCCGCAGGCTTGAGAGTGTCCGCCAAATGCATGCACAATTTTTTTCTTTCCAAACGAATCTATTTCGTTACAGAATAATTTTCGATTATGTGTTTGTATAAAGACATCTTCTACTTTTTCGATAATGCGATAAATATTAATTCTTGGAATACTGCGAGAGGACCCTCGAATATAATCTGAATTTGGTTGTGAAGTTAAAATAATAGCAGGTTTTAAAAAACGTTCTTTTAGTCGATCTGTGTCTATCCCGATTACGCCTGAATTCCAGTTATCGCCTTGAACAATAATGATTTTATCTGTATCGCTGTTTACTTGATTGGCAATACATTCATCAATCTGGTCTTCTATTTTTGCTGTAATACGTTTGCGTTTTTCGTTAATTGTGTCTACATTAGCTACTGTTTGATTGACTTGATCTTGATTGACAGCTGTTTCTTCTTCATTGTTTTGCTCTTGTGAGAAAAATGATCTAAAAATTGTCGACACAACTTTTGCTTTTTTTCGATTGCGTTTACCTTTTCCTAATAATAACAAATCAACTATGATTGAAGAATCAGGGATGTTTTCAAAGGGATTTCCAATACGACCAGGAGCATTTAATAGGGGTATAACCGTGCGAGTTAAATGACGTGATTTAATATCGCCTTTTCGTTTTTTTGATAATTCTCTTAAGGCCATAATACCTTCTCTATCATTACTTATAAAACGATTAACGCCTTCTTCAATGATGAGCCTATTGATAGGGTTTAATAATGATACACGGTCTGATAATGAACCGAATGCTGATACGATTAATCCTAAATCTTCTAAATAATCAGCCATGTCAATTTTTAATTCACTATACAGGGCTTGAATAAATTTATAAGCAATTGTTGCGCCTGATACGCTTTTGAACTCGCTTTCTTCTTTACACATGAAAGGGTTTATTATTGCTAATGCCTGGGGAAGGGTATGGCCCAAGATGTGGTGATCGGTAATAATGACGTCTATGCCACAGTCATTGGCATACGCTACAGCCTCTATGTCTTTAGTGCCACAGTCTGTTGTAATAATAAGGTTAATACCACTTTTTTTTGCTTCATCAATAATGCGCAATTGTAGTCCGTGCCCTTCAATGGGTCTAATCGGAAACATATAGCTGGTTTTGATGCCCATTTGCCTTAACCCGGCTACTAAAATAGTGGTGCCACTGGTACCATCGGCGTCAGGGTCTCCGTTTATTAAAACGTGGTCTTGATTTTTATGAGCTTGTTGAATTCTATCAATTGCTTTTTTTAACTCTTCTGGTGACGATATTCCTGTAAAGTCGTTTAAATATTTTTTGTCTGGTCGTAATATGCTTTTAATTAGTTTAGCGTCAGAGCATCCAACATTATGGATTAATACTTTGGCGTGTATATCGTCTATTTTAAGATAGTCTGCTACATTTTTTACATCACTGTCTTGAAATTCACTAAAAGACCAGCGCTGATTTTGATACTCTGCAAATAAATTTTCGTTTGTCATGTGCCTATGATAACCCGATCGATAAAATAAAACTAGCGAGAATACGCGTTAATATAGTCGTTTAATAGCGTATTTGAATCTTTATTTAGTAAGGGATTTTTTAAAAAAAGTGCTGGGCTTGTTTTAAGAACAGTGCCCAAGTAAAACTTAATAGCAAGCTGAGTAAATATGGGGGCATGACCTTGAACGATGGATATATTATAAGTCAAAATCTGTTTAATAATGTGCTTTAATGCGTAAGTTTTATCGCATATAAATATATGTAATCCATCGTCTTTATAGATTTTTATTTGTTGTTCTAACAGTGATTTTTGTTCATGTGGGTATGGAAAATACAATATTCGCAGTGTTTTTTTTAAATGATAATAGCGTATTTGCTCGATTGTTTTTTCTGAAGATTTTATTAAATGGTCGAATTGTTTTAATAAATAGTTTAGACTTAAGAAGCTTAAGTAAGTATTCATGTCTTCTTCTTTTATGTGAAGTTTTGCTAACTGCATATCTTCTCTGATAATGATTTGTTTGGGGCTTAAAGATCCAAAAATAGACGGGGGATTCTTTTTTAAGCTTGAAAAGATTAAAGATGGTTTTTGTAATATAGATGCTATGTGGGTAGGCCCTGTGCATGGGCCGATATAATAATCGCAGTCATTTATGTATTTTACTAAATCATCGAAGCTGCTGTTACCAATTAGATTTATTATATTTTTTGATGATTGATAAGTATAAAAAGGGTTGTGAGGAGAGTTTCCAGAAAGCAAAATTACATAGTTATCTGTGCTGGCCAAGTGTTCAATAAAAGCACTTAATACATCATAAGGAAATGGAATATTGCTTCCGCCAGTTTCAGTTACAATAACAATTATTTTTTTATGGTTAATAGGATAATTCTTTAGGATATCTTTTGTTTTTTCTGAATAAACAGAGGGCACTGAAAGAGTGCCATTAGAAATTGGTGCATGAATATGCAGTGCTTTGAGTAAATCTAAATTAAATTCTATTAAATGTTTAGATAAATTCTTAAAAGTGGCTTTCTGACTATAATTAAATATAATAAAGTCTAAAAGAGATAATTTATACCCAATTCGAATGGGAATATTGCAAAATAGCCCAATTAATTTTAAAGTTTGGTGATTCCATAAATTTATATAAATACTAAAATTTTCTTTTTTTAATTCATGGCAAAGTCGGAGCATAGAAAAAAAACTGGTACTATCTATAAGCCAGCATTTATGTAAATTAGGGTGTGATTTTACTACTGGGTACCCGGCTTTAGATACGATGATATGTAATTCTGATTTGGGGAATTTTTTTTTTAAGACATCGATAACAGCTAAAGACATTAGTAAATCACCCATTCTATCGGCACGTTGGATAAGTATTTTTGATGGATTGGGGTTTAAAACCATGCGTTATTATAGCATTATTAAGTGCGTTTTTTTAGTTCGATAGCCTGATAAATATCGTAAGGTGAATATAAAACAGGCCAATTGAGCAGCTTGCTTGCAAAGCGAATACTGAATGGTGCTTTAAACGTCACATCAATAACGGTTAATGTCTTTTTTGATAGTAGGATTTTATCGAACGTTTGATAGTGGTAAACAGGATAGTCTAGCGATAGATTGTTTAAGAGTGAACTTTGTTTTTCGCCGATGAGACAAATTTTTAATGAGGTTTTTTTTTGATCTAAGTAATAATCGCTTATATGAGGTAGAGGCGATTTTTTAACGGATGATAGGGTAGGTAGTCGCCAACTACTAAATAATAATACTTTAAATAGGGCCCAAAGACGTTTTGGTTGTAACGCAAAAATTGCATGAAACACTAGTAGTATTAGCAGTGCTTTTTTAGATAATTTAAAGGCATTAGAAAAGTGAAATAACCAATTATCCTCTAATATCTGATTGGTTATTAAGTATTCTGAAAAAAAAGTGTCGTTTTGTTGGTTTTTTTCTATGCTAGCACTACCGTTAAATAGTTCGACACTTTGTTTTTCTTTTAAGGCTTTCGATACAGTGTCTAAACAAGCATAAATAAAGCTGTTGTATTGTTCAGAAAAGCCCCCTCTTTGACGTAAAAAGGCGCAGTTTATAACTACCATTTCTGATATGACTAATCTTGATTTTTTGTTTGTTTGAATACTTAATACATGGCTATTTTCACGAGAGAGACCTAGCCCGTAATGCTCTCTATTTTTTTTAGCTTCGAGGCGAGATAACATTGGAAATGTTAGGCAAAATAAATGGTTATTGTTTAGTTGCTTTTCTAGTGCTTGAGTATCAAGGCTTATTATCGAAATAGAAGCATCACACAGTAATAAGTACTTTGTATCAATAGTTTTTAAGTTGTTATTTAGGCAGTTCTGTAAGCTTGTTTTGGTGATATTTTTTTTATAGAACACAGTTGGGAAGTGTCTGTTAATATAGTTTTCGCATTCATCGTCAGAGTTGTTGTCGATGACAATTATTTTAGCATCGAGCGGGGCAAGTGCTTTTATGAATGCAGAGAGGTTTTTTTTAAGATCTACGACTTGGTTATGTACTATGATAATGGCTGTTAGTAATTCGGTAGGGGGTAGTTCTTTTATAATAGCCTCTTTACTTACATTAAACATAATTAGTTAACGAAATTGAGCTGCATATAATTTTTTATAATTGCCGTCAGCTTTTAGTAGTTCTTCGTGGGTTCCAAATTCAATTATTTGCCCGTTATTAAGCACAAGTATTTTGTCGGCATGTTGTATAGTGGATAGGCGATGTGCAATAACAAAGGTTGTTCGGTTTTCCATAAGTTTGATTAAGGCATCTTTAATGAGTTGTTCTGATTCTGAATCAAGTGC
>JBILGQ010000030.1:0-8296 GCA_044350955.1 Candidatus Marinamargulisbacteria bacterium
CCCAAGCCTTTTTTAAGCAATACAGCCACAAAAAAAGCAATCACTAACGACCCGATATAAATAGCAATCATGGCTAACGAAGCTTTAAAAAAGTGATCCCCAAACAATAAAGCTAGTAACAAGCCGTATACAGGTAATCGGGCGGAGCATTGCATTAAAGGAATAAGAAAACAACACAAACGCTTAATTTTAGTTTGTTGAATATTTCGTGTTGCCATTAAAGCCGGTATCGCACAAGCAAATCCCGATAAAAGAGGCACAAAACAACGGCCGTTTAACCCTAAAAATGATAATGGCTTATCTGCAATTACAGCACCCCTAGCTAAATAACCCGTAGATTCTAAAATACCTATACCAAAAAATAACAAGGCAATCTGAGGAACAAACACCAAGACAGAAGCTACACCTGCCACTAAGCCATCTGTCAAAAACGCTCGAAACCAAGTATCTGGCAAACGTGAAAGCAACACTGAATTGAAAAACCCAAAAAAAGAATCAATAGCATCCATAAACGGAGCAGCCAAAAAGAAAATACTATAAAACAATAATCCCATGATGACAAAAAACAATAATCCTCCCCAAATAGGATGTAAAAATAATTTATCTAAATCGAATTTTTGTAAAAACCCAGATTGTTTTGCAAGTACTTCCGAGACTATACGCTCGTTATCAGCATATAAATGCTGTGTACTAAGCGACAAACATTGTTTCGGAGAATAATCGTTTTTACAGTACTTTAGTATCTCCTGTTTAAAAACAGGATTCGCCTCAAATTTATCCGCCATATAAACAGGACTATCCAAAGCCTTTGATAAAGCATCTAAGTCTAATATAAAGCCATCTTTTTTAGCACAATCATACATAGTTAGCATCACTAAAACAGGATACCCCTTTTCAATCAATTGACGTGTTAATAATAAATGACGAGACAGCTGACACACATCAACAACAGAAATCACCAAATCAGGATAAAAATTCGCCTCAGGAACTATGTGCTTTAAATTCATTAAAGAATTCAATGTAATCTCTTCGTCTTCAGAATTCGCCTTAAATGAATATAGCCCAGGCGTGTCTACAATAACAATCTCGGGATTCTCTTTTAAATGACCTATAGAAATATCAACTGTTGATCCTGGATAATTAACTGTTTTCGAATGACTCCCAGTAAGTTTATTAAAAAAGGTTGTTTTTCCCGCATTTGGCGGCCCTATCAAAACAACAGTTTTTTTCATTACTATTGAACCAAAATTTTAGAAGCCTCTTCATAACGTAAGGCAAAACGCGACCCATGAAGCTCTATAGCAATAGGCCCATAAAATGGTGAACGAGAAATTATTTTAGCTTTAGTACCAGGCGTAAACCCCAATACTTCTAACGACTCTACTAACTCAGGAGCTGCATCTATAAAGCCTATTGTAAATGGCTCATCGTTAACAATAGAACTTAACTGCTGCATAAATACTCCTTTTAATACTGAGTCTCAGTATGAAAGCTCATTTTTTTTTTGTCAAGAATTTTATTGTAATTTTATACTCATAAAATAAAGCCAATTCGCATAATTAATTATAAAAATATTTTTATATACTTACTAATGGATTAAATATTTAGAAAAGCCGGATGAAACAATGCGCTGCACAGTTCCCTCTGACCGATAAAGCAACATTGCTTCAACATAAGGCATAGTTTCTACAAGAGCAAGTCCATTTTCTTTACCCACAGCCATAATAGCAGTCGCTAAACCATCAGCAACTACACAAGTACTAGCAATAACCGTCACAGAAGCAAGATGATTCTGAACTGGCCTCATTTGTATCGGATCAAAAATATGCGAATAAATTGTATTCTTATCATGAAAATAATTGCGATAGTCTCCACTAGTCGCCACACATCCATTCTTGACTGAAAGTCTGACATAAACTCCCTGTTCAGAGTGATGATAACTAGGATTTGTTATACCTAAAATCCAATTTCGTGATCGACTATCGTTCCTAACTCTAATTTCTCCACCAACTTCAATCATATAGCGCTTTGATTGATGATTCTCTAATATTTCTGCAAGCATATCAATCGCATAACCTTCTGCTAAAGACGAAAACTCAAGACTTACACCCGGTATCATTTTTTTCAAAGCCCCATTATTGAGTTCTACTTTATTCATACCAACTAATTCTCTAACCTTATTTAATTCATCATCGCTAGGCAAACGCTTTGAACCCTCACTCGATGAAAAACCCCAAACATCTAACACAGGCTTTATCGTAGGATCATAATATCCGCCCGTTAATTCATATAATTTTTTGGCATCAGTGAACACTTTTTGTATATCTAAAGAAACAGGAAAACGTAAAAGAGACTGATTATTATTAAACCGAGATAATTCAGAATCGCTATCCCAGGTAGAAAAGATAGAATTAATTCTTTGGATCTCTTTGCTTATGTTTAACTCAACCGAGCGCTGAGAAACCCAAATAGGAACATATGTTTTTATTATATAAGTTGATCCAAATGCTTTGCCATGAAGAATCAACAATTTTTTTTGAAACAAAAAAAAAGAAAAAACCGGTACAACTATAATAAAAGCAAAGAGTAAAATACGATTACGAATAGACAACTATCTATCCGAAATCGTCAAAATCTATCATATCTCGTTCAACACCAATCTTATCAAGCATATCCATAGTCGATTTCAACATCATCGGCGGACCACACAAGTAATATTCAACTTCTGTAGGATCTTCATGAGTCTTTAAATAGTTTTCTAGCAATGCATTGTGAATAAAGCCTTTCATACCTGTCCAATTATCCTCTGCCTGAGGATCAGATAAAGCTACATGATAAGTAAAATTAGGATTATCTTTTTCTAATTGTTTAAACTCATCGTCATAAAACATTTCTCGAACTGATCTTGCACCGTACCAAAATGTAATTTTACGGTCTGTTTTAAGTCGTTTTAATTGATCAAATATATGACTTCTCATAGGGGCCATCCCAGCACCTCCACCAATAAAACACATTTCTCTGTTAGTTTCTTTTGCAAAAAACTCTCCATAAGAACCACTAGCCATAATTTTATCGCCAGGTTTTAAATTAAAAATAAACGACGATCCAATTCCAGCAGGCACGTCTTTTCCGGGAGGAGGCGATGCAATACGTACATTTAAATAAATAACACCTGCTTCTTCAGGATAATTAGCCATAGAATAGGCCCTAAACACCTCTTCATCGTTTTGGGCATTAATATCCCATAATTTAAATTTATCCCAGTCTCCTCTAAATTCTTCTTCAATATCAAACTCTTTATAACTCAATTTATAAGGGGGTATATAAAGCTGTGCATAACCACCTGCTCTAAAATCCATTTCTAAGTTCTCTGGTAACTTTAGACGCAATTCTTTAATAAACGTAGCCACATTATGATTAGAAATAACTTCGCATTCAAACTTCTTAATACTAAATATTTCATCATGCACTTTAATTTTAATATCATTCTTAACTTTTACTTGGCAACCCAAACGCACACATTCTTTACGCTCGCTTACCGATAAATGTGGCAACTCTGTTGGAAGAGGTTCACCACCACCTTCAAGAACAACCACCTTGCACATAGCACAAGTACCACCTCCGCCGCATGCCGATGGTAAAAAAATACCAGACTCAGACAAAGCCGACAACAAAGACGTACCCGAACTTACTATAGAACTTTTACTTTCATCGCCGTTAATAATAATTTTGCAGTCAGTCTTACCAATGACTTTATTTTCTACAATGTAAATAAGATAAACTAAAAGCATAATAATGCCTGTAAATATCGATAGACTAAGTAAATAAACCATAACGCTCTTCCTTTATGCTGTTAATTTAATTCCTGCAAAAGCCATAAAAGCCATTGCAATTAATCCTGTTGTAATCATGTTCAATGCAAAGCCATTTAAGCCTTTAGGAGGGTGAGCATATTTTAATTTTTGCAACACTGCCGAAAACGATAAAATCGCTAAAAACCAACCCAAACCTGAAGAAAACCCAAACACCAACGATTCTGCAAAATTATAACTGCGTTGTTCCATAAACAATGCTGCGCCTAAAATCGCACAGTTCACCGCAATAAGAGGCAAGAAAATACCCAAAGAAATATACAAACCAGGCGTGAATTTCTCCATCAACATTTCGATTAATTGCACCTGAGCGGCAATGACAGAAATAAAGGTAACAAATACTAAAAAGCTTAGATCTAATTCCGGAAATCCCATCCAAGTTAAAGATCCTGGTCTTAAAAAGTAATGACTAATCAGCCAGTTTACAGGAGTAGTAATTGTTAATACAAAAGTAACCGCAATTCCCAATCCAGTAGCTGTTTTAATATTTTTTGAGCATCCCAAAAACGAACACATACCCAAAAACATTGCCAACAAGATATTTTTAATAAAAATTGTCTCAACAGCCAAACTTAATAAATGTTCAAACATTGTCTACCCTCTTGCTCTATATAAATTCTGGGCCCAAGCCAAAAACCCAATCACAATAAAAGCCCCAGGAGCCAATAACATCAAGCCCATATTAGAATAACCCATTTCATAGAAGAAATTTGGAACAATCTGTATACCAAATAAAGTGCCCGCCCCTAACAACTCTCTAAAAAATGCTACAACCACCAAAATATAACCATAACCAAGGCCATTCCCAAGCCCATCCCACATCGATAACCACGGTCCATTCCCTAAAGCAAAGGCCTCAGCACGCCCCATAATAATACAATTCGTAATAATTAAACCGACAAAAACTGATAACTGTTTACTAACATCAAAAACAAACGCTTTTAACAGTTGATCAGCCAAAATAACCAATACAGACACCACCACTAACTCCGCAATAATACGAATATTCTTAGGCATAATATTTCGAAGCAACGATATAGAGATATTAGAAAAAGTAAGTACAAAAGTTAATGACAATCCCATAACAAGTGCAGGCATTACTTGAGTAGTAACAGCCAAAGAAGAACAAATCCCTAAAACAGCCACAGAAACAGGATTTGCTTCTACCAAAGGCTTATAAAATATTTTAAATGCTTGTGTTTTTTTTATACTCATTATTGGCCTCTCAATTTTTTTGAATATACTTCATAACTTTCTAAATCAATTTTGATGTACTTTTCCATTCCTTTTGAAGTAATAGTTGATCCCGAAATGCCGTCGACAAAATTTTGTAATTTATCTTCTGAAACAGAATCAGCTGCCTTACCCTTAGACACGCCTATAGACACAAAGACACCCTGATTATCGGTAATTTTTTTACCCACAAACTGCTTTTGAAACCAGGCTTTTTCAACTTCGCCACCCAAACCAGGCGTTTCGCCATGTTCGTATACCGTCATACCCACGACAGTATTTCCATCGCCAGCCAATGCGATATAACCTTTTACCCAACTCCATAATCCATAAGCCTTAAAAGGCATAGCATAACTACTAACAACATCACCCTTCATTAATACATACACCGGCCGAGAAGTTTCAACTTTAACCAATTGACCCGAATTATCAACAAAAAATTCTTGTATAGAATCAGCATACAAAGTTTCGATTTCAGAAGAACTATACTTCACCCCAGAATCAAGCAATCCCACTGCTTTTAAAATATTACGTTGTTTGTCTATCAAAATATTTTTTTCTTGTCTTTCTTTAAGTCCAACTGAAGCTAAAGCCAAAAGCAAGCTACAGATAACACACATAACAAAAGCAAATAAAAATGATTTTTGTGTATTAGATAACATTAGGCATTCTCTTTTTTAATTTTCTTTGCAGCACAACATGATCAATTAATGGAGCAAACACATTCATTAATAGAATCGCCAACATCCACCCTTCAGGATAAGCTGGATTTGCAACCCGAATAATCATTCCTATAACACCAATTAAAAACCCATAAATAAAACGTGAAGACTCTAAAGCCGGAGAAGAAACAGGATCAGTGGCCATAAACACTGTTGCAAAAGCAAAGCCTCCCATAGTCAAATGCCACAACGGACCTACCCCAAAAAAGCCTATCGTTTCAGGACCAGCGAATGCATTAAATACAAACACCATACTCACAGCACCTAACAAGCACCCAAGCATAGTTCTCCAACTACCAACACCAGTAACCAACAAAATAAAAGCACCAATTAAAATGCACAGTACCGATGTTTCACCAATACTACCAGGCACAAAGCCAAGAAATAAATCTTTCACAGTAAAGCCAGCCTCAACCAAAGACTGCTCAACTGTTGCTACAGACTTACTAGCCGCTGCAACTGACAATGCCGTTGCACCACTGTATCCGTCTACTAACTGCTCTTTAGATCCTAATAACTTCGTCCAAACTTCACCACTAATTTGAGCAGGATAAGCAAAAAATACAAAAGCCCTAGCCGTTAACGCCGGGTTCAAAAAATTACGTCCTGATCCACCAAACACCTCTTTTCCCACAATAACACCAAAAGCAATACCAACCGCTGCTTGCCACAAAGGCAAAGTAGGAGGCAAAGTTAGAGGAAACAACATCCCCGTGACCAAAAACCCTTCATTCACTTCATGACCACGAACAATACAACACAAAAATTCTATAGCCAATCCTACAGCATAAGACACTATAACCAATGGCAACACTAATTTGGCTCCAGTAATAAATACAGGCCAAAAATCCAAAGTCATTCCTACCGCTTTATGTGCCTGATACCCAGCATTAAAAATCCCAAAAAACAACACCGGCTTTAAAGCCAAAAGCACAATAGACATATAGCGCTTAGTGTCTAAACTATCTCTAACATGCACGCGTGACTTAGTAACAGCCTTAGTACTTAATAAAAATGAATAAAAGGCTTCGTACATCGGATACAACTTTGCATACTTGCCGCCTTTTTCAAAATTGTGTTCATTTTTATTAAAAAAGTCTTTTATGAATTTCATCGATTAACTTCCTTTAATAAATTATCTTTTGCCTGTTTAAATACGACATCCATATCTATTTTTGACGGACAAACATGCGTACATAATCCACATTGCACACAATCTAAAAACCCGTAACTTACGGCAGTTTCAACATCGTTCGCATATAAGCTTTTCATAATCAGCTGTGGATATAAATCAACCGGACAAACATTCGGACAAATTCCGCATGAAATACAAGCTCTTTCGCCGCCATTTAAAGATGTTGTCATGTTATTTTCGGCATTAATCAAAGTCGATAAATAAGTTCTGCCATAAGTCGGCTTATCAAAACCCGGTCTGAAAAAGGTGAATAATTCCTGTTCATACCCTTCTCTTAATAAATGAATGGCAAAATCTTGAGCCCCTAAAAAGTCGTTCTCTAATACAGCTTTACCTGTTAAAACGCCCCCAGCCACTATACGCACAGGTTCTTCAGATAAAATTTCATTTTTTAGGAATTCCAAAGAAACTCCCTCACGAATTTTAATGTGCCGAGGTTTTTTTGCTAAAGCACCCGCCACAACAATAATACGCTCTATTGGATAAGCACCTGTTTCAAACAATTGACCAATTCGAACAACTTCTAAAGCAGAAATGCCCCAAGATTTATTTTCTTCTTGGCTAGTTTTAGCATGATAAATAAAAACACCCGGATGATTCGCAGGATACTGTCCAGAAATTTCATGTGTCACATGAGGAATAATCGTTTCAGGAATAAACTCTGAATCAGACTTTGCAACAAAAACAGCTTTGCTTAATTTTTTTAAAACATCCAAGCCCAACAAAAATTGTTTTTCATAAGCTGATAAAACAACAGATATATGAGGCATAAAAGGCTCATCATTGCTTAACGATACATAAATAGCAGGCGGTAAATCGCTGCTTTTTGGAATAGACTGAAAAGGATAAGCAACAAATGATTGCCACAAGCCGCCAAGTTGCAATTTCTCTGCAAGTTCTTGAGCCGTGCTACTTTGAATATCAGACTGAGACTGAGCAGAAAACAGCTCTACAGACTCATTGTTTGAATCTGATTCAATGATTACCTTAGAAATAATGCGTCTATCGCCAAACTCTATGGTTTTAATCGTTCCAGAAGCAGGCGATAAAAATAGTACCGCTTCATCTTTTTTATCTTGGCAAATAGGAGTTCCAATCTTAACAGAATCGCCCTCTTTCACCAAAAGTCGTAATTTCAAGTCATATCGAGAAGGATTTAATCCAAAAATTTCTGATGCGCTTAGCTCGCTCAATTCAGTACTAGGCTTGCCAGTTAAATTCAAATCATAGGTATTATTTACTTTTATTAATTTCATCACTCAATTCCAAAATAT
>JBILGQ010000031.1:0-8081 GCA_044350955.1 Candidatus Marinamargulisbacteria bacterium
GGCGAAATGCAAGCGTCGATTCAAGAAAAAGTAGAAGGCGTTCGAGATATACGCTTAACGGATACTTTAAATCAGCACGAAGCTGTCGTTCAAAAAGTCATTGAAGAAAGCGAAGTATCTTATAGTGAATTAGCGATTCAGGAATCAAAATTTGAACTTGGAATGGGATTTTTTCAAATTATAGGCAGTTTAATCTTATGGGGAATCGGTGGTTTTTGGGTAATTAAAGGGCAAATGAGTGTTGGGCAAATTATAGGAGTCAGTTACGCATTTGGTATCGCATTTATGCCTATTTCGGCACTATTTACTTTCTTTAGTGGATTATCGTATGAAGCCGCGGCACTACGAAGACTCTTTCAGTTGTTTTCTTTATCGTCAGACTCTACTAAACAACCAGACACCGGCCTAATTTTAACTCATATAAAAGGGCGTATAGAATTTAAAGATCTTAGCTTTGGATATAAACCCTCTGATAAAATTTTAGACTCGATTAATTTAACTTTTTTACCTGGAACTTTAACTGCTATCGTAGGCGAAAGTGGTATCGGTAAAACGACATTTTTATTCTTGGCATCACGCATGTATACTCCTAATTCTGGAAATATTTATTTGGACGGAATCGATATACAACAAATCTCATCACAGTCTCTACGGAAAACAATGGGATTTGTACCACAAAATGTATTTTTATTTCGAGGAAGCATAAAAGACAATATTTTAATGGGACGTACTGTGCCAGACTCTCAATTTGAAAAAGCCTGTCGTCTGTCAGGCGTTACCGAATTATCGCAAAAATTTAGCACCGGCATCGAAACAATGCTCTTAGAAAAAGGCCAGAATTTATCGGGCGGTCAAAAACAAAAAATTGCCATCGCCAGAGCCTTATTAGAAGACCCTCAAATATTATTGTTAGACGAACCAACAACTAATTTAGATGCAGATGCAAAAACGCGTATTCAACAAGGGCTTTTATTAGCCAAAGAAGGAAAAACCATTATTTTAGTGACGCATGACGACTCTCTTTTACCTGAAATAAATCAGATTTATGAACTCAAAAATAAAAAAATAACTCTAAGGAAAATACGATGACAAAAAAAATCGTCATAACAGGCATAGGCCTGGTAACACCTGTCGGAATCGGAAAAAAGCCCACTTGGGAAAGTTTATTACAAGGAAAATCTGGAATTTCTCGCATTAGCCAATTTGACCCATCACCCTATCGATGCCAAATCGCCGGAGAAATAAAAAACTGGGATTTTACAGCATTAACAGGCCTTGATAAATCATACTGCATCGATCGATCGGCTCAATTTAGCTTTGTAGCTACAAAAATGGCCATAGAAGATTCTGGAATAGACTTTGACACAATAAATTCTAATCGCGTCGGAGTTAGTTTGGGAACTGGGTTGGGTGGCATTATGTTTGGAGAATCTCAATTACAACGACTAAATAACGCTCTTCGTGTTCATCCACTGACCGTTCCTCAAGTAAACCCTAATAACCCAAGCTCCCTTATTTCAATGCATTGGAAACTGAAAGGACCAAATATATCGATTTGCACAGCCTGTGCTTCTGGCTCTCATGCAATCGGACAAGCGCTTTATTTAATGCGACTAGGCAAGGCCGATATTTTATTAGCAGGGGGAACTGAGGCTATTATTTCGCCACTATGCTTTGCCGGGTTTGATTCTTTAAGAGTGATGTCTACAAAAAACAACTTCCCAGAGAAAGCTAGTTGTCCGTTTGATAAAAACCGATCGGGTTTTGTAATGGGGGAAGGAGCTGCGATGCTAGTCTTAGAAACAGAGGAGTCGGCACTAAAAAGAGGAGCAACAATTTATTCCGAGTTGGCTGGGTATGGGGCTACTTCCGGCGCTTATCATCCGGTTGCCCCCGAACCTAACGGAGAAGACGCGATTCGTTCTATGAATGAGGCTTTAAATGATGCCAAATTAACGACTAACGATGTGGATTATATTAACGCCCATGGCACAGCAACAGTGCATAATGACTTAAGCGAAACTAAAGCGATTAAAGAATTATTTGGAAAAAACGCCTACCGGATTCCAGTAAGCTCGATTAAAGGAAGTATAGGCCATTTGATAGGTGCAGCCGGAGCAGTTGAAGCGGCAATAACAGCACTGTCTTTATCGCAGGGAATTATTACACCTACTTTAAACTATGAAACCCCAGACCCAAATTGCGATTTAGACTATGTCCCCAATATAGCCAGAAAAACTCCACTAAAAGTGGCATTATCTAATTCGTTTGGCTTCGGAAATAATAATGCGTCTTTAGTCTTAAAAAAACATGAAAGTCTTAAAAAAATATAAACAGGAGCTTAAAGCATGAATGAGTCATTAGAAAAAATTGCTAAAATTCTTCAAGAAAACAACCCTGAGCTAGACCTATCAACGATTAAACCAGATAGCAAACTAAGCGACTTAGGAATTGACTCTTTGGGGTTTGTGCAAATGATATTTGAAATAGAAGAAACCCTAAGCATAACACTGTCTGATAAAGATTTAGAGTCGCTTAAAACAATAAGTAATATTATGGATTTATTTAAAAAAAACTAAAAGGAGTAAATTAATGACAAAAACAAAATCGCCCTATTTGATAATTTTAAGCGTCTTATTATTTTTTCAAACAGCCATTAAAGCCGTTAACTTTGGCGATCTGGGACTATTTACCTTAGGGATAGGTGGTGGAATTGTATTTCATGAACTTGGTCACGTAGGCGCCACTTTTTTACGAGGTGGCGAAGTGACAGACTTTCATTTTCGAGGAATGAACTATGATTTTCATGAAACAGACCAAAAAAAATTAGATTCAAAAATAAGAACAGTTGCCTTAGGTGGTTACTTTGCTCAAACTCTAGCTACTGAGCTTATTTTTCAACAAAAAAACCACCATGATAATCCCTATGCAATGGGATGGATGATGTTAGGAATTTATGTCAATCTTAGCAATCCCATTCGTTATTATCTATTTAATCAAAAAGATAATGACCTAGGACTTTACGCTAAACACGGAGGCAATCCCGCTATTCCGGCAACATTAATGGTAGCGTATTCAGCCTTTACGATTTATCGCATGATACACAAGACCGATATTCCTGTTTTTATTGGTAAAGACATGCTCGGTTTTACTATACCGCTGAAATAATTCTATTAAATGAAAACTTTTATGAAAAATATAAAAAAATATAGCATAAGCATCTTACTAATACTTTTACTTTCACAAGCCTCACTTCAAGCCATAGAGCTTGGTAAAGTAGCTTTATTTGGAAGCGGATTTTTATTAGGAGCCATCCCACATGAACTAGGTCATGCCGCGACAGGCTTAGCACTTGGAGGAAAAGTAGAAGGACTATACTTTAATCGTACTGATGTATCATTTTATGGCAAGAACCAAGACATTGTTGATGCAAAAATTAGAGCCACTTTACTATCAGGATATGCCTCTCAATCACTAGTTTCAGAACTAATTTTACAAAACAAAAACTGGCACAAAAATGACTTTGCACTTGGCTTAATGACCTGGGGTATTGTCAACAATTTAAGCAATGTCTTTCAATACTACGCTCTTAACAAAACAGAAAATGATTTAGGAGCTTATGAAAAATATGGTGGCAATCCTGCCATACCTGCAACCCTAATGGTAGCGTATTCTGCTTTTGCTATTTACCGCATTTTTCATGACACAGAAATCACGCCCTATATCGGAAAGAATGTATTTGGACTTACAGTTCCGATTCATTAAATATGAGCACATCTAGTCTTCTAAGGCCATAGAAGACTAGCTGAATTCATAAAAAAAGTGAGGTGAAAATTAAATGAAACTAAAATTAGAACTTGAAAAAATAACTTCTGGTCCTTCTTTAGCGGCAAGACCAAAAAAAAGCAAAGGTAGCACCTACGTAGAAGTTGGTTATGACGAAAGGAATGGAGCCAATGGCAAGATTGGCGGCACAAAAAGCTGCTAAGCCTTACAAAGCCTAGGGTGCACCCTAGGCTTTTACCTTAATATA
The DNA here is from genome assembly GCA_044350955.1 of Candidatus Marinamargulisbacteria bacterium. Classification (GTDB taxonomy): domain Bacteria; phylum Margulisbacteria; class Marinamargulisbacteria; genus JBILGQ01. Next base: position 4,034 of record JBILGQ010000031.1, read on the forward strand.
AAAAAGGATTAATAATGTCACTGAAAATACGACAAATAAATAATAAAGATATACGATTACTATACAATGAATCAAAATTAACCATATCTAGTCTTAATACACTTAAATCTATTTTTGGTTATTCACTTACAGAACTTTATTTAGAACAATCCACGAATAAAAATAAAATTCAAAAATACACAATTAAAATCAACTCTAAAGTTAGCGGTTTTCTTAGTATTGATTTTTCGAATCCATTATCCGACCCTATTGCTTTTCAAGCTATATTTCAAAATATAGATACTAATATAGTACTATCAGCCAAAGCACTGATTCATTTCTTAAATAAAAACGTTCTAACTAAATCCCCTGTTCGATTTTTCACCTACATATTCCCCCACGAAACCCATATTCGCAACATTCTTGAAAACGCAGGATTTGAACTTGAGGGAACTTTAAAAAAACATATTTATACGCAAGGCCAATATCTTGATCTTTTAATTATGGGTACAAAAAGGCGTGTTGCTTTATGAAATACCCGAAAGGCCCTAGATTATATGTACGAAAGCCTGAAGAAACCGATATTTCGATCATAACAAACTGGCTCGCTGACCCTGCATTTATTCGAAATCTATATGGATCATTGCAGCAAAGCGAAGAAGATCGAATTTTAAACGTACATACCATGCTTCAACAAAATGCAAAAGACAGCAGCCTTCATTTAAGCTTAATTGCCTGCAAACACGATAATTCTCCTATAGGCCTTATTCAATTTAAAAACATTAATTGGAAACACCGAACAGTAGAAATGAACGCCGCAATTGGAAATCCTTCGAACCGCTACCTTCTTTTCGGGCTTGAACTATATGTCTTAGCCCTACTCACAGCATTTAATGAACTCAATTTACACAAAGTTTTTGGCTATACCTATGCACACAATGTTAAAGCCATGCGCTTAAATAGCTTAGGAGCTGAACGTGAAGGGGTATTAAGAGAGCACTTGTATCAAGACGGTGCTTTTCATGATGTAATTATTAACGCCATTTTTAAAGACCAATTTGAAGACTTTATTCAGGCACAAAAAAACAGCTTATTAAAACGCTATTTTCAGGAAAAAATTTTAAAATAAGTTAAATTATGATCACAGCATATATATCGACCTGTTTATTTTTAGTATCCTGCTTTATTAAGCCCAATAAATGGGCCCAAATTTTGTTTGCTTATACGTTAATTATTACATCGTTTTATGAGTTTATACTCCCATTGCCTGTTGACTTTTTAACGCTTGTTTATGGAACTTTGCTTGGTACTTGCTTGGGAATTGGAACTTTTATTCTATCTTGCTTCATGACATCGGCGACTTTAACAGCAAGCGATGCACCTATGTTAATATCTAGTTTACTTCAAGCCAAACTTCGCCCGCTTTTAGCTTCTCATCTGTTTGTTGCTTTTAGTGAAGAACTGGTTTGGCGCGTGTGTTTACAAAGCGTTGCAATTTCTTTATTTGGGATGTGGGGTGGCATTGCTGTAACGGCCATACTTTTTTGGCTGCTGCACTGGGAAAATTTTCAAAGTCTTTGGCAAAGACAGTTTGAGTTTCTTCTTTTTTCTCTCTTACTGGGTAGTTTATTTGCTCTCACCCAAAATTTTATGTTCGTTATCATGATACACGCTACTCGAAACTGGCTTATTTTGGCCTATCGTTCTAATCATCTACAAAAAAATCAACTCGAAAAAAATCCGCCCTTATGAAAAGCATTGTCATTATTTTTACTTTTTTTCTTAGTCTTTGCGTGACAAATTTGGGCCAAGAAAATTTAATCACTCTTGATAGCCTTTTTACAGTGGCCAAATCAAATTCTTTGGAATTAAAAACTTTAGAAAAAGAAATCGAAGTAAAACAACAAGACATTGTAATCGCCAAATCACAGCTTTATCCATATATAAACACAAGTTTCAAACTTGGCTACAACGACTATAGTACCCAAGGCCGTGACCCGGTTGCCAGTGTCACTTTTGCCAACGAAGCAGTGTCTGTTTACCCCATTCAACCTCTTCGTTATTCAGGAAACCTCGATCTTACTCTCACTCAAACCCTCTATGCCGGTAAGCGAATTCTCTCGACTATTCACATGCAAAAAAATAAACTTAAACAAGAATTCCTTCACAAAAAACAAAAAGAAAGCGACCTGTTTTTTAAAATACAACTGTCTTACTGGACCTTGCTCGATTTAGAGCTACAAAAGAACTGGCTAACATCGTACTTAAATTACTTAAAAAAAGTTCATACGATGATGCTGCAAAAAAAAGACAGTGGGCTTGCTACTCAACAAACTTGCGATGAAGCTGAAATAAACGCCTTAAATACAGAAGAAGAACTTGCAAACTTAGAATCAGACATCGCAGTGCAAAAACAAAAGCTTGAAACACATATCCAGGCAGAATTGCCCGATCATTTTACGCTTTCCCAAATGCCCCGATCTAAGGACGCTCTTCAAGCAATTATGAAAAGTTTCGCGAATAATTCGGACAGTCAATCACCAGCACTTCAATCTTTAAAAACAGACGGTGATATTAGTCTAAACGCGATAAGTATCAATCAAAGCCGATTTTTACCCCAGCTCACTTTACAAGGGGGAGTGAATTATTTTAAAACTGATACCGATAACCCTGTGAACACGTTTAAAAAGCTAAATTATGGCAACGGCTATGTAATTCTTCAATTAAATTACCCGCTCTTTACAGGGTTTTCTAACAAAGCAGAACTTCAAAAATCACGCATCGCCTACCAACTGTGGCAGGATAAATTTCATATAGAAAAAAAGAATGCACAAATACAAGAAACAGAGACCCTTCAAGCCCTAGAAAAAGCTGTTTTGGATGTCGCACGACATGAAAGACTTCTTCGTTTAAGCAGAAAGCATTACCAACAAGCCTTGACTCTTACACAACAGGGCGACGAAAGCCAGTTAGAATTAGAGCGATTGCATTATTCTGCACTCAAAAGTGACCTTCTGACTCAAAAATCATTAATAAAAATTGAAATCGAACTGGCAAAATTATGTGCTTTTTATGGTGACCCTGAACCGTGTTTAAAAATTTGAAGGAGAAATTAAGATGAAAAAAACCAGCATTATTGGACTTATTTTTGTGATACTCGCCTTATTTTTGGGTGCTAAAAAATATTTTTCAGAAAGCCCTATTGCCCCAAAATTCACAACGCTAAAACAGGGAGATTTACGCTCGACGATACGCGAAAAAGGCAGCGTTAAATCCAGTAACTACTCGAAAGTATTTGCAAAATCGAGTGGAATAATCAAAACAGTCTTAGTACGAGAGGGAAATATTGTGTCTGCCGGAAACTCTCTATTAATTTTCGACACACAAAGCCTAAGATCCAAACTACTAGAAGCTAAACTACAGCATGCGCTACAAGAACTAAAATTAAATACGCTAAAACACGACTTAGAAACAAAAAAACCCTTGGCAGAATCAGGCATCATTCCCTCGGGAGACATTCAGATTCTACACACAAAAATAGATGAAGCAACGATTTTAGAGCAAATTGTATCAAACAACATTAAAACGATTCAAAATGAACTCGAAAATCAGTCTTGCCAAGCCCCAATACATGGTAAAATTTTGTCTAAATATGTCGAATCAGGAGAGTCTGTCTCAACAGGAATGCTATTATTTGAGATTGCTGGAACAGGGCAGCTAGAAGTAGAAACTCAGACGAATGAAATCGATGCCTATCAAGTCAAAGTTGGGCAAGCGGCGACAATAAGTTCTGAAGGACTTCAGGGCAAAAAAATAGCCGGGAAAATATCGCGTATCGGCTCTAAAATTAATCAAGAAAATGGGGCCTACACCGTCAAAATAACGATTGAACTATCTCCCCTGTCTTCAGATATCTCTCTGATTCCTGGCAATCAAGTTCAGGTAGAAATTATCACACACGAAAAGAAAAACGTAAGTTACTTGCCTATTCAATGTGTGCTATATGACGAAAACCTGTCTTATGTCTGGGTCTTAGAAAAAGAACAAAAAATAAAAAAATGGGTAAAAA
>JBILGQ010000032.1:0-7977 GCA_044350955.1 Candidatus Marinamargulisbacteria bacterium
GAAAGTTTGGCTTTGGGGATTCATAACAGATAGTTTTTTATTAGGCTGCGGGAAATCTGTTTCTTTTTAAAAAGCGCTCATTAATTTTTGATATCTTTATTGATTTATATATAGTATTTAGGTATAACTATTCAAAAAAATAAAGGTCTTTAATTATGTATTTTTCTGTAGGCTCTGCAGGTTCTAGATTAAATAGGGTTTTAATGCTTCCTTTAGAATCTAAACAAAAAGATTCTAAACAAAAAGACTTTAAGCAAAATGAGTCATTAAATATAAAAAAACTTAAGTGGACAATATCTGTCGCAGATTATCAGAGTAGGCATACCCCGAATTATTTATTATCTCAAGATTCGGAAGTACTTAGAGCTCGTAAAAATGCTACAGATTCCTGTTTACTTTTTGCTGAAAATTATAAAAATCAGGATGCAAACATAGCTTTAGATTGGTTTCTTTATGCACTAAAATTTAATTGTATCGATAAAAATGAATTGATTGTTCAAGAAATAAAGGAATTAGTAGAAATACTATCGTTTACATTAACAGAAGCTTGTGAGATTTTTTTAATAAATAGAGATGCTTTTAGGACAAAAGAAATGTCGGAAGTTATTTTCGATACTTTGTTTTTGAAATTTACTGACAAACAGAAAAAAACTGGTTTAGAAATTATAAAAAGTGATCTTAGAAATTCATAGTATAAGTGCCTGGATACTAAGCACGGCTAGGAGCCATGGCTCTTCTTTGTGCTTAGTATCCAGGCACTTATAGTTTGGCACTTTTAGTTATAATTTATATCTTAGAATTTGCAATAATTAGTGTTAGAATTATTCTTCATACTGTAGATATAAAGTTTTTCATTTTTGTAACAGCTTTATTTGTTTGAAACAGTTATTAGGGTGAAGCCCTTTGGTTGATTTTGTTAATTTTTATTAGGGAGTGATTTGTATGGTATCACAAGAGCGACGAAGCGGAGAATCTTTTGAGGCTTTCTTAAGGAAGTTTAAACGCAAAGTAAAAGGCGAAGGTCATTTGCAAGAATTAAGAAAACGTGAGTTTTTTGAAAAACCTTCTGAAGAAAAAAAACGTCTTCGTAAAGCAGCTGAACGTAGAACGCGTCAACAGCAAGAAGCTGACGAATTATAAACAACTGTGCTTGTAAAGCAGGTTTATGAGTAAATCCTCACCGCTAAACTTTTATAGTGATAAGCGGTGGGGTTTTTTCGTTTTAGACCGCTATTTGACGCGCGAGTTTTTTTTCCCTTTCATACTTGGGGTCGGGGGATTTACCATTTTTGGTGTTGTTGATATTTTATTTTACTTGGTCGATTTGGCTATTTTGTCGGGGGCGGCATTTTCGGTTATATTCAAACTTTTGCTTTTTAAATTACCAGCTATTATGGTGATATTTTTTCCGATGGCCTCTTTATTTGCTACAATGCTGCTGTTTATTCGAATGGCTAAAGATAACGAGTTATCGTTGCTGCGTACGTCAGGGGTGAATTCTTTTCGTATTATGTATCCAGTATTAATTTTAGGGGTTTTAGTGTCATTATTGTCGTATATGGTAAATGAAAAGCTTGTTCCCTGGACGAATGATTATGCCGATCAATTGATTCAAAAAGAATTGCATAGTACCGCTGTGCCTTTAATTACGGCGAATACAGTTTTTAAAGATTCAGATCGTTTTTTTTATATTAAAGATATTTATAAAAATCGTATGAAAGAGTTGTTAATTATTGAGAATACGCTGAAATATCCGCGGCTGATCATGGCTAAAGAAGGCGAGTGGAAGGGCTTTAAATGGATTTTGACTGATGGCATTATTCAAGATTTTTACGAAGATGGGTCTTTAAAATATGTGAGTAAATTTGATGAATTAACGATTCATGTGAGTCAAGATATTCGATCATATTATGGGAATTCTAAAAATGCGAATGAAATGGATTCTGCTGAATTAAAAGAAAAAATTGGTGAACTTAAAGAAAGTGGATTAACTACTACGGCTTTGCAGGTAGAATATCATCTTAAAAAAAGCGTACCTGCTATGTGTTTTATATTTGTATTAATTGGCATTGCCTATTGTTTTAGTTTTGTTAAAACAGGCAAAGATTGGTGGGGCGTTATAATATCGATCTGTATTGCAGCCGTAACAGCGGGGCTTTATATTTTTTTATTGGCTTTATTTAGAGCCCTGGCAAAAGATGGACAGATTATTCCGATATTAGGTGCTTGGATTCCGAATATGATTTATTTTGTTATTGGGGCATCGCTGGTGTTTTATCAATCTAGGTACAGATGAATCAAGACAGAAAAAAAATTATGTCGATTATACAACAGCGCCAATATTTAGAAGCGCTTGATCGATATCGTGATTATTTAAAGCGATTTCCTAACGAAGTAACCGATATTATGATCGATTTATATCGGATGTTAATTTGCGATTATAAAAACTTAAATATTCGATTAATAATTTGCGAACTGTGTATGCAGTTTCATTTTTATAAAGACGCGCTGGCTGAATTAGGCGATATGATTGATATTGATGCATCGTTTTCGCAAAGTTATTTTTTATTAGGAAAATTTTATAATAAAACTGCTGATCATGCAGCCGTAGAGCCTTTATTTAAAGAGGCTTTTAATAGAGGTATACGTGATTCTATTATTTTAGATACTTTGCCAAAATTGTATTTGGATCAAAATAATGTGCATGCAGCTAAAGGTCTTTTTGAGGTTTTAGTAGATGAACCTGATATGCCTTTGCACTATTATAAGGTTTTGGCTGAGTTGAATAAACAAACCGGAAACTTTGACAAATGCATTTCTTTGTACGAAAAATTGGTAGAAAAAGACCCTAGTTTTACAGCGGATGCCTGTACAATCTGTGAAGATATCTTAAGCGATTATCCGGGTTATTCATTGTTACGAAAAAAATTGATTCGTTTTTATCTCAAAGGTTGTAAACCTGAAATGGCTATTTATCATTTAGAGTTGTGCAGCGAGTCAGATATGACACATGAAGAAATTGTGAAACAATATCAAGAGTTGTTGTCGATCTTTCCATCACATAAAGATGGCATTTTTTCGTTTATTGATTATTTGATGGGGCAGGGATTACTAACCGATGCTTGTGATAAATTAGAGATGATTCGCGGTGATTTTGAACGGTATCATGATTATATTAAAGCCACTGTATTACGCATGAAGGAAATAGACGAAAAACATCATTATGTTACGTTATTTTTGATTGATGTATTAATTGCAGAGAAGAATTATGCAGATGCATTGTCGACTATTATGGATATTTTGCCTAGTAATAGAGATATGGATTTTCTCAACGAATTAGAGAAACGTTGTGATAGTATCAAGCAAGTAAATAGCGTGCAAAAACAGCTTTTAGCCTTGTGTTTAGCGTCACTGTATTATTATAAACAACAGTATAATTTAGCTTTAGGTTATTGCGAACAAGCTTCTCCGGACAGTATTGATTTGGTGTCGATAAAAGCAAAAATTTATATCGAACAAAAACAGTTTTCATTAGCAAAACAATTTTTATCACAACAACTTAAAAAGTTTCCGACTCAAAAAGTGATTTATGATTTGATGTATCAACTTAGTCAAAGTATGAATAAGCTTGAGTTGACCCAGTCAAAACAAGAGCAGTTAGTAGCCTCTTTGATATCAGAGAATCAATTGCAAACTATTCAAATAGCTCAAAGCATTCAGGCCGAGGATTCTTCTTACAGTTTGGCTCAATTAAGCTTAATTCGTTCATTTATTGCTTTAAATAAATTTGAGCAAGCTTTGCAAATTTCTGAACAAATTGGGAATTATTTTAGGGAATCTCATCAAAATTATTTGTGTCAGGCACTCTTTTTTAAAAGTTTGTGTTATTACAACTTGCATCAGTTTAAAAAAGCCTATGATTGCTTATCTGAAATCGAAGCAGTAGATATTTCGTTTTCATTTTCAACTGCTATGAGAGATTTTTTGAAAATTATACCGTTTTCATCAAATCGTGGTTATGCCATGACGGGGATTATTAATACAGGCGTGTCTAAATTTTCTTTATCGACTATACAAAATTTTGATGAGTATTTGTATTTAAATAAAAAACAAAACGTGGCTAGTTTTGGTTTAAGTCATAATAATCAAGGTGTTGAATTTTTAGTTAAGCAAAACTTTGTTAGTGCCGAGTCAGAGTTTAATGTTGCTTTGCAGTTAGACCCATCTTTGGTGATTTCTTTTTCGAATTTGGGCTTACTAAAGCTGATGAACGATGATTTAGATCAGGCCGAATTTTATATTAAAATGGCCGAGTCTCAAAACGCTGAGTTAGATGTTATTTTTTTGAATAAAGGATTATTGCTCTATAAACGACAGCAATTTGACAAGGCATTAGAGGCATTTCAGATGGCTATTAAATTAAATCCGCATAATAATCATGCGAAGTTTAATATCGGCATGATTCATTTTGAAATGGGGCGTTTGAATATTGCTTTCCAGTATTTTGATAAATTGCGATTTTTGGGTTTATTTTTTATGCCATTGCAACATTTATTCTATTATTTAGATTCTAACTATACAGATTTACAGTACTGGAATAAAGTTACGCAGCAGTATGGCTTTGAGACTTACTACTAAACTAGTTTTATTTTTTATTTTATTTGCTTCACCAGTTTTAGCTAATAGGGTTATTTTAAAGGCTGATCACCTTTTTTTTGATGAAACGGTGAATACTGTTTTGGCAAAGGGGCATGTGTCGTTGCAATCAGATGAATTGTCTGTAAGTGGGGATAGTTTAGAATTTAGTATCGATACTGGGATGGTAATTAGTACAACAAATGTAACAATTACCAAGGGCGATGAGTCGTTTAACTCTAGTAGTCTAGTACTTAATTTAAATGATTTTGAATTACAGTTAAGTGATATTCACATTGCTATTCAATTACCCGATACAGATAGGCAGATGTATGTGAAGATAAGCAATTTACTTGATAAATCAAACATAAAAATTGCTAAAAATGCCCGAATAACGACCTGTGATTTAAGTGATCCCCATCATTATTTACAGGCTTGGAAAATGGTTTATAGGCCAGGGAAGCGAGTTGATTTAATCATGGCGTATTGGGTAAATAATTTTACGTTTTTCCCTTTTACAGTATTGCCACCAGTGCCGATTTTAGAGATTTTCCCGGTTCCGTATTATTCGTATCATTTGGGAGAAAGACAAGTAATATGGAACTTTCCGACTATAGGAAATAAAAACACCGAGGGGTGGGGGTGGTTTGTACAAAATAAGATAGATTTTCGCTATAAAAATAACAAAGAGTCGTCTGTTTTACTTGATTGGTTTGAAACAACAGGCACTAGAAAGGGTAATATTGGGGCGGGTGTAGATTTAAATTATGGGGATGACAAAAATTATGGGGCCTTTTATTTTTATAATTATGATTTTTCTTACGGACTTGAGAAAAAAAGTAATGCAATAGTCGCTTTATCTCAAACAGTTGAATTTGATAAATGGCAATTTTCAGGCCAATTTAAGCGGTTAAAAGTAGATGAGCGTATTAATAGTACGGGCTCTGATAATTATAGAGATCTTGGTTTTTCAATGATTCATGATAAAAATAATTTTCCTTTAAAATTTTCGGTTTTTGATAAACAGCAGTTCAAACAACAGATGAATAAAACCGATGTGTCGATAAGTAAAGAGGCCTTGCATTATAGAAGCTCTTTTTCTCTTAATGATGCAAATTTTGAGGCTTCGAAAACGCGTCGTTTAGAATCGAGTTTAAGTCATGCTTATGATTTAAAACATGGGATTACAGTATCTCATGCTTTTGATTATTTTCAAAACGATCGTTTTGACGATTCTGAAAAGGCAGATGAAAACTTAAAAACGACCAGTACGTTAGAGTCAATGTTGCCACATGATATTCGCTTAAAAGTAAGGCTTGATTATTTTGTTGATCTTGATCAGGATCGGGTGACTAGCGATAGTCAAAGTCAAAATTTTTTGTATCGCTTGCCAGAGTTAGAGTTAAGTAAACAAGCAGAATTTTTATCTGTCAAATCAAGTAGTATTTTTCGATTTGGGGTGTATAAAGAATATCGCTATTCCAGCAGTTCAGGTCAACTTGAAATAGTCGATTTAGAGGCGGATCTGCTACAGCCTAACGTATATTTTTTCTCTCAAAAGTTAGGTAAAGAGATTCAGAATTTACCTGTAAATAGCGTCTTTAAAGTGTCGTCGATTTATGAACAGTATATTTTTAAAAATGATGGGGTTTCTTTGTTTGAAGGCGATGCATTGTATACACTAGGTCTTGATAGCACACTAACTTCAGAGCTAAATAATTGGGTGAAATTGCGCAGTGAATATCGAGGAAGCTTTGTGCCAGACGATAATAATTCACCGTTTTATTCATTTAATAAAAATACGAGTCAGGCCAATGAGCTGACAGAAAGTTTAGTTTTTTATTACAATCGCAAAAAATCTGAAAAGAATCGTCATGATTTTTATCTAGAATGGTCTAATGCGGCTGGGTATAATTGGTTAATCGATGCAAAACCATGGCAGGATTATAAAACAGCTGTGACTGTAAAATTGAACGATCATAAAGCCAAAATAAGTACAGCGCAAAAATTAAATGGCTTATCATCGCCCTATGATCGGTATTCGCCGCTTTTAGTTGAATTTGATAGTCGGACTAAAAAGCAATTGCAGTTAAACTATGTTATTTCTTACGATTTAAACGATATTGTTCAAGATCAGTTATGGACTGTGAATTACTCAACGATTCGTTTTGCTTTTCCGCTAGGTAAACATCCAGAGTATCAGTGGAATTTTAATATTTATTTGAATTATCAAAGTGATGGGCTTGGGAAACCATTTAATGCGTCTTATTATGATATTCAAACATTTTCTGTGAGAAAATACGAGCATTTTAGAATTTTCGAAATGGGATACACTAAACAGAGTGCTGAATTGTTCTTTAAATATACCTTTACAGCATTTCCTAAAGATCCTATTGTGATACGACGATCACGCAATGCATGGACTGTGGAAGGGCGTTTGAAAGGAAGTTCGGAGGAACGGTTTAAATGAAACGGTTTGTTTTCTGTTTGTGTCTTGTTTTAGTGGTTTTATCGGGCTGTGCTCGTACATTTTCATCAGATAATTCGGCGCTTTTTTTAGAGATAGAATTAACATTTGATGGGGCTATAAATTTAAATGAGTCTATTATTCTGATTCCATTTTCGGTGTTAGGTTCTTCAATAGAGCCTGGACCAGGAGATGTATCTGCCGGCGGCGATGGTAATTTTTTTATTTTCCCTGCAAAAGATATGAATGACGAAGAGTTAGGAAAAATAAATAAAACAGTAAACGATTTTTATGCCGATTATTTTTCGACCTGGACAAGTTTTTTATATATTCAGGGTAATAAAGTTGATTTTATTAACTCACAAACAACATCGTTTAATCCTACGGTTACTACTAATTTTACTTATCAAGAAACGATTAATTTTGAATATAATTTATCTGTGGTGAACAATAAATTAACGTTAAGAATTGATATCAATCAATTAAAATATCAGGAAGGTGATACCTTGTTTTATAGTATTTATGTATTTGAAAAAGATGCAAATTCTGAATCGGGCTTTTATAAAGATAGCATCTTGCTTACAGATTCTTTTGATTTAGTAAAAAATAATCGTGATGTTGATGGAACATCGGCAGACGATGCAGTAGCCGATGGCTATGATATAAAATCATGGGTATTACGCTTATTTTAATCGCCCTTTCTGTGGGGCTTTTATTAGCAGGTTTTGCACCGATTAATGCGTATTTACTTGGCTTTTTTGCCTTGGTTCCTTTGTTATTTTTGTTGGTTCCTTTGCAAAGAAGTAACGCTCAAAACAAAGTTAAAAAATCAGCTTTAATTGGGTTTTTGTTTGGATTTTTGTATATGGCGGTTA
>JBILGQ010000033.1:0-7950 GCA_044350955.1 Candidatus Marinamargulisbacteria bacterium
CAAAGAATTGCCTAAATCGCGCAACGATTTTAAAGTTTCGATTAATTTTTCGTTGTCTTTTTGATGCAGGCCAATACTGGGTTCGTCTAATACATACAAAACACCCGTTAAAGCCGAGCCGATTTGTGTGGCTAGGCGAATGCGTTGAAATTCTCCTCCAGATAATGTAGCTGATTGCCGAGATAACGATAAATAGCTTAATCCAACGTTATTTAAAAAGTTTAAGCGATTGATAATTTCTTTTTTGACTTGGCTAATAATTTCTATTTCTTTTGAGCTAAAAGGAATGGCCAGAATAGACTCTAATAATTTATGCAAAGGCATATCAATCAGTTGTTGAACGCTATAGCCATGTACAGTTACATGAAGAGCCCCTTTGTTTAGGCGTGCTCCGTTACATACCAAACAGTGTTTTTCAGACATTAAAGATCTAAAATAAAAGCGTTTACTTTCTTTATAGGTTTGAGCGAATAGTCGTCGTAATAACGGGATAATGCCTTGCCATGACGGATTGTCTATTACCGTGTTTTGCGACGAATAGGTGTTTAGGTCAACGTCTTCGCTGCCATAAAAGAGTACTTTTTTTTGTATGTCTGTTAACTTAGCATAAGAGCTATCTAGGTTGAACTGGTATGTCTCAAATAATGGGGCAAGCGTTTTTTGTATGCTTACTGATTGTAAATTAATAAAGCGATTTATGCTTAGTCTTAAGGGTTTTTCAGGGTCGCTTATTACCAGGCTCGGATCAAAATCTTTGTACTCGCCTAAGCCGTTACAAGTGCCGCAGGCTCCAATTGGGGAGTTAAATGAAAAAAGACGTGCACTTAATTCTGGCAGTACAAAATGGCAATGGGGGCATGAGAGCGATTCTGAAAATAAATGCTCTGTTTTAGAGTCTTCTTTAAAAACAGTTACTAGTCCTTTAGACCGTGTAATAGCGCTTTCAATTGATTGAAATAGGCGTGATTCGTTGTCTTTATTTAACGTAAGTCTATCTACAACAAGACGTATGCTGTGTTTTTTCTTTTTATCTAAGTTAATATCTGAATCGAGTCGTTGTATGTCTCCGTTTATTTCAACGCGTGTGAAGCCCTCTTTTAGAAGGTCTTTCAAAAGATCATGAAACTCTCCTTTTCGGTTGCTTATGAGAGGGGCATAAATTGTTATCACGGTTTCAGTTGGCCAGGCCATAAGATCTTGGCAGATTTCTTGAATCGACTTAGATTGAATGGGGCCATGTCCATTTGGACAGTGCGGAATGCCAATAGACGAAAATAATAATCTAAAATAATCATAAATTTCGGTCACTGTTCCAACTGTGGAGCGTGGATTTTTTGAGCCAGATTTTTGATCGATTGAAATAGCTGGAGATAATCCTTCTATATAGTCTACATCGGGTTTGTCGAGCTTATCTAAAAACTGTCTGGCATAAGCAGATAACGATTCCATGTAACGACGTTGCGCTTCTGAATAAATGGTATCGAAGGCTAACGACGATTTTCCTGAACCCGATAATCCAGTTATAACAACTAGTTTATTTCTAGGAAATGTGACGGATACATTTTTGAGATTGTGTTCTTTTGCGCCAACGACTTTTACTTCTTCTAACATAGTGTCATTGTACATAAAAATAACAGAGACTACTATAAGGTTTCGAATGGTTAAAAGAAGTGTGAAATATTGTTAATAAAGTAGAAACTAAACTTGTTTTTTATTGAATTTTTAACTTCAGGTAACATAGTTTTTGTTATAATATCAATTTTACGTATTTGAATAATTCTATAAGTCGATTATATAATACTTGTAATCGTATTTTTTTGTACTATAATAGTAATAAGAAACGAGTTCAAGCGAACACGAAATTAAATATTTTGTTAATAGCTTTTTTTTATAATTCGTATTAATATAAAAAAAATAGAGGATAAAAAAATATGAGAAAACTAGGGTATATACGGTCCATTACAAAGGATGAAGAGTTAGAGAATCAAAAAATTGCTTTAAAGGATGAAGGCTGCGGATTGATTTTTAAAGATATCGTCAGTTCTTCAAAAGAAGAAAGACCTGGATTTAATAATTTATTAGATGAAATTGAAAAAGAAGATATTGTTGTGGTTGAATCGCTTTCGAAACTTGCAAATTCTGTTAACCAATTAATAGATACATTAAATTCAATTCATAGAAGAGGCGCTTCTGTAGTAAGTATTTCAGAAGATACATCTACTGCTAATCAGGGCAATTTTTTATCATCGCTTCTTATTAGTATTGAAAAAATGAATAAAGAACGCACTAAACCAGGAAGAAAGGGTGCAAAAGCAAGAGGTAGAATGGGTGGGCGTCCTGAAAAGCTAAATGCAGAGCAACGCTTAGAGTTGGTTTCATTATTTAAACAAAATATTTCAACACGTGAAATTTGTAATACATTTGGCATTTCGAGACCAACTTTTTATAAGTATTTGAAAGATGTTATGGGGAACGACTATTTAGTAGTATAGTGATTTTTCACTAGATCTAAAAAGCCTAGCTATATGCTAGGCTTTTTGTTTTTTTAAGCCTATTGAGCCAGTGGCGTCAATTAGGCGAATTGTGGTACCATTAGCGATTATGATAGACATAGGATTTAAAGAAACGTTCGATAGCGTACTTACAGATGCAGCGACAATAGAAAATCAATCATCGATTATACACGGAGTGTTTAAATCATTTGGATTTAAATCGATTAAAACCTCTACTATCGAAAATTCTGAATCTATAGAACAGGCCTTAGGGCAGGAACTTAAAAAAAATTGTATCGAGTTTTTTGATCCATCGGGCCACCGTTTGATGTTACGACCCGATCATACAACCACTATTGCTCGATTAGTATCTACTCGCTTAAATCATCTTAAATTACCCTTAAAGTTGTGCTATACAGATCCTGTTTTTCGACGATCATCGAAACCCTGGGTTCATAATGCCGAAATTTATCAAGCGGGTTGTGAAATCATTGGAGATAAAAGTGCTGAAGCAGATGCTTTGTTAATTGCCTGTTGTATAGAAACTTTGCAAGCGCTTGGTTTTAAAGAGTTTGGGATAGATGTGGGGCATGTAGATTTTACAAAGGGCTTGAGTGACAATAAACGAGAGGCTTTATTGAAAGGTGATTATATTAGTTTTGGATCCATTCCAGAGAGAGCAGCTCGAGTGGCAAATATGCCAGATCATCTGAATCAGGTGCTAGAGCTTTTAGATAAAAAAGGATATGCACCACTACTTTCTGTAAACAAGGGGTTGGTAAGTGGAATTTATTATTATACAGGCATGATTTTTGAAGTATATATTAAGGGTTGTGCAGAAATTGTTGCTTCTGGTGGCCGATATGATGCTTTGTGTAAGTTATTTGGTTATGATCAACCAGCAGTTGGCTTTGCAATTAATATGAATGTATTACGGAAGCAATCATGAGTGATCTAATAACAATTGCAGTGCCTAAAGGCTATTTATTAGGAGAAACAGTAAAAGCTTTTGAAAAAATTGGCATTCATTTTCCGCCTGATTTTGAAAACTCTAGGCGGTTATTTACTTATGATTTGGATAATAAATTTAAGTTGCTTATCGTTCGTCCTTGGGATGTTCCTGCATATGTAGAGCAGGGCGCGGCTGATTTGGGCGTAGTAGGAAAAGATGTTCTTGAAGAACAAGAGCCAGATGTGTTTGATTTAAAAGACTTAGGGTTTGGTGGTTGTTCATTAGTTATAGCAGGGTTTAAGGACCAAAAAATTAGTGATTTAAATCATCATTGTAAAGTTTCAACAAAGTACCCAAGATGTACTGAACGGTATTTTAGAGCTATTGGCAAAAAAGCTAGTATTATTAAATTATATGGCGCTATAGAGTTAAGCCCTTTAACAGGGTTGTCGGATGTAATTTGTGATTTGACCGCTACAGGAAAAACATTAAAAGAGCATGATTTACACATTTTAGACACTGTTTTTTATTCAACAGCGCATTTAATATCGAATCGAGTGAGTTTAAAAGTGCATTACGATACTATTAAACAGATTAACGACAGATTGTAATGTCTACCTCTTTTTTTTCTTGGTCTTCTTATCGTGGTTTATTAATGGATATCTTAGTTCCAAATGAGCAGCATGTGAGTGTGACAGATATTGATTTGACTTTAATTAAAGAAAAGGGTTACACAACTATCTTGCTAGATGTTGATAATACTGTTGTATCTCGTCATCAACGCAATTTATCTTTAGGGCATTTAAATTGGATAGAAAAATGTAAAAGTTTAGGGTTTCGTGTAATTATTTTATCTAATAATCGTTCTAAAAAACGCATTCATCGTATTTGTGAACAATGTCAATGTATAGGGTACTATTTAGCTTGTAAGCCCTTTGTGTATAGTGCAAGATATGCATTAAGAATGGCGGGTGTGCACCCTAAAAAAGCGGTGGTTATTGGGGATCAGGTTTTTACAGACATTATTTTAGGCCGATGGTTGCGTGCTTACACAGTTTTAGTTGATCCGATAGACACTCGTTTGTCGTTTATAAAACGAATACAGTTTCAATTTGAACGATTTTGTTTAAAAGTTTTAGAGAAATAATAAACTTTAATGTTTATTTTTCTTGATTTAGGTGCATAAAAATTAGTTCTCGAATAGGGGTTAGGGCAGCCTTAAAAGATGATTAGTGATAAGACTTTAAAGACTATTATTAATCGGTTTTTGAGGCTTGCTCTTTTTTTAGATATTTCCTTGTGTAATTAGTTATTTTTAGTAAAATAGATCGTGGCTCCGATTCGTTTTAAATTTGTAGTACTTTGCCTATTAGTTTTATTAAGTCTAATAGTATATTGGGTTCGTTTTCATACTACTCAATCGCCAGTTTTACAAACTCATGGATCTCAATTACTTTCTTTAGATACAGAGCAAAATTCACTTATAACGGTGCATGTTTCTGGTGCTGTTCGACAACCTGGCATATATAATTTGCCTCTTGGATCACGTGTTTATGATGCTATTCAACTGGCTGGGGGATTTGCTGAAAATGCGTCAGAGGATAAAGTTAATTTAGCTAAGGTATTATTAGATGGGGTCAAGGTAGACATTCCCTATTTGAAAGTGTCAGGATCTCATTCAAAAAAATCGTCTAAATCAAAAAAAGTTAGTAAAACCGTTACTATTATCAATGTGAATACGGCCAGTAAAGAACAATTAATGGAGTTGCAGGGGGTTGGGGAGTCTATTGCCACTCGTATTATTGAATTTAGAGTCCAGACCGGGAAGATTAAAAATAAAAATGACTTTTTGAAAATAAAAGGAATAGGTCCAAAATTGCTTTCTAAGAATTCTTCTGTGCTTGTTTTTGATTGATTTTTTTTTCAGAGCTCTAGTATAAACCTCTGTTCATAAGTTATACTCGGGCTATTATGTCTAAACAGGTTTTTGTAGGTATTGTAGGTAGAAACGGATCGGGTAAATCGACGCTTTGTGAGTACTTAGAATCGTTGGGATTTGTGAGACTTTCGTTATCTTCTATTGTGAGAGACCATGTTAAAAACTTAGGATTAAAACAAGAGCGTAATACCTTGATATCGTATGCGAATAGTTTAAAAGCAACTCGTGGGCTCGATTTTTTTGCTCGAGAAACACTTCAGCAGGCTACTCAATTAAATCATACTAAAGTGGTCTTTGACAGTATACGTAATACCAGCGAACTTAACTTCTTAAAAAGTGCCGGAGTTACTATGATTGGTATTCAGGTGCCAATCGATATTCGGTTTCAACGTATACAAACTCGACAACATGAAACGGACTTTGTTAATTTTGATGAATTCTTAGAACAGGATCGTAAAGAATCTGGGGGTAATAGTTTGGGTCAAGATTTAGACGATACTTATGCTCAATGCGACTATTTTATTGATAATAGTTCTGATTTGTCCTTTTTAAAGGAACAGGCCGATAAAGTACTTTTAAAGGTTAAGATTAATACAAATGACAGCAACACGATTAAAGGTTAAAGGCGGGGCTATTCTTCGAGGAGAGGTAAAAGCTTCGGGTGCAAAAAATGCTATTTTGCCATTATTAGCAGCTTGTATTATGTTTCGAGGTGAAACACGTTTGTTGAATATTCCGCATATGGGTGATGTTGCTATTATGTTGCGGATGTTAAAAGCTTTAAATATTCGTGCTGAATATTTGTTTCAAGAAGATGTTCATATTTTAAATACAAAAAAAATTAGACACATAGCTCCTTATGAATTGGTTACATCTATGCGTGCCTCTTTTTTTGTGGCTGGGCCTTTATTAGCTATGACCGGTTATGCTAAGGTGCCTTTGCCAGGTGGATGTTCTATTGGCGCACGACCTGTGGATATTCATTTAAAAGGGTTTAAAGCAATGGGTGCTAAAATAGAAATAGAGCATGGCTTTGTTGATATGAAAGTGAAAAAATTACTTTCTAATTTTATTCCATTATCATTTCCTTCTGTAGGAGCTACCGAAAATTTAATGATGGCTGCCTGCTTAACAGAGGGCGAAACGGTGATAGATAATGCGGCAAAGGAACCCGAAATTATAGATTTGGCTAACTTCTTAATTTGTGCAGGTGCTAAAATTGAAGGGGCTGGAACGTCTAGACTTCATATTCAGGGAGTACAATCTTTATCTGGCGTCAAAGATTATCACGTGATTCCAGATCGAGTGGAAGTAGCAACTTTGTTAATAGCAGCAGCTATTACACGCGGAGATGTGACGGTATTAAATGCGAAGAAAGAACATATTAGTTCTTTATTAGATATACTGACTAGAATGGGAGTCAAACTAGACTATAAACCCGAAGGGATTCGTGCTTATGTAGACGGTCCGTTAGTGCCCGTAGATGTAGTTACAGAGCCTTATCCGGGATTTCCCACTGATTTTCAGGCACAATTAATGGCTCTTCTGGTTACTATACCTGGAGAAAGTAAAATTCAAGAAGCAATTTTTGAAAATCGTTTTATGCATGTTCCAGAATTGGTTCGATTAGGTGCTGATATTACAATTGATAAAAATTATGCCATTATAAATGGTGGTAATGCTTTGTCAGGTGCTGAAGTAAAAATTACAGATTTAAGAGCTGGTGCCGCGATGCTTTTAGCGGGCTTGGTTGCGAAGGGTGAAACAAGTGTATACGGATTACATCATTTACGACGTGGTTATTATGATTTTGAGGGTAAGCTAAAATCATTGGGAGCGACATTTATTGTATGATAGTGTCTTTACAGTTTTCTAAGTACCAGGGATTAGGTAACGATTTTATTTTAATTGATGCTGCTCATTTAGATATTTCTAAGGAGTATTTAAAGTTAAAAGCCTCTATTTTGTGTGATCGACGATTTGGCATTGGCGCAGATGGGGTGATTTTGGTATTACCTAGTCAGAGAGCCGATTTTGCTATGTTTGTGATTAATTCAGATGGGTCAGTGCCTGAAATGTGTGGCAATGGTTTGCGTTGTTTGGCGGCTTATTGTTTTGATAATGGGCTAACAAAAAAATTGGAGTTTACTGTTGAAACTGCTGCTGGGATTTTAACTGCGAAATTAACTGTTTCAAAAAATCATGTAGATGCTGTGACTGTAAATATGGGCAATCCTCAATTTGATGCTGATATTCATGATAATGAGCAAAGTTTAGTTCAAAAAAGACAAATTTCTGTGGCGGGCCAAGAGCTTGAGACTTTTGCGGTATCTATGGGGAATCCGCATGCCGTGATTTTTAATGCGAAAAATAGTTCTAATGAGATATTTAATCAGATCGGAGCTGCGTTGCAAAGTCATGCTAATTTTCCGAAAGGAGTGAATGTTGGTTTAGCGCGAGTGATCGATTCGTCGCATATCGACTTGGTAGTTTGGGAGCGTGGTGCTGGACTAACCTTGGCTTGTGGTACGGGGGCTTGTGCAGCAGTTGTCGCAGCTGTATCGAAT
>JBILGQ010000034.1:0-7931 GCA_044350955.1 Candidatus Marinamargulisbacteria bacterium
TCCACACGACGATATAGCGCCTAAAATGAGTAAAATGATTATTTTATCGCATGTGAAAGAAGGTTACGACATGGCTAAACAGCACAAATTACCCGCTATTATTCAAGATATTATCTTACAGCACCATGGCAGCAGTTTATTATCGTTATTCTTTGAAAAAGAAAAACTTGAACATGGCGAAAATTACAACAGCGATGCTGAATTTCGTTACCCGGGCCCCCTTCCAAAAAGCAAAGAGGCGGGTATCGTGATGTTAGCTGATTCTATTGAAGCAACTATTCGTTCTTTAAACAAACCCTCTCCAGAAAAAATTGATGCTACTATTCAAAAAATCTTTAAAGATAAACTTGATGATAAGCAATTAGACGAATGCCCACTTACGTTTGATGATATCAATAAAATTAGGCAAGTTTTTTTAAACTTTTTCAAAGGCGTTCATCATAATCGTTTAGACTATCAAAAAGAATTTGACAAACTAACTACTAGTGATGACAGCAAAAAAAATCAAAAATTCCATGACAGCAAATAAATCAATTAGCATCGCACTTAATCAAATCAACCTGATAACTCCTAATTTTTCAATTGAAAAATTCGTAAAAGCCTTTCTCGACTTATTAAAAATTAAAAGTGGTCATTTCGAATTTACATTTTTATTAGATGAGGCCATGATTCAACTTCATGACGATTATTTAAACAGTGCTACCACAACAGATATTGTCACATTCAATTTAAATACTGAAGAGGAACCCGAAGGTGATATTTATATTTGTATAGATGAAGCAAAACGAAATGCCAAAAAATTAAAACACAGTATTGATACCGAATTAAAATTTTTATTAGCGCATGGATTGCTTCACCTCATCGGTTATAACGATACCGATGAACAATCTAAAAAAATTATGTTTAACGAACAACAACGGCTCATTGATATTCTAGAAGAAAGCTATGAAATCTCTAAATAGACTACATAGTTTAAAAATGGCTTTCTCAGGATTTATGCATGCACTAAAAACCGAAATTAACTTTCGAATTCATGTAAGCATGGCTGCGTTAGTACTAATTTCAGGCGTGTTTTTTAAAGTCACTTTACTTGAATGGGCACTGTTATTCGGATGCATCTCAAGCGTTTTTATTACAGAGTTGTTAAATTCAGCACTAGAACACTGTGTAAATCTCGTTACTTTAGAGTATAATGAAAAAGCAAAATTCGCAAAAGATTTAGCAGCAGCGGCTGTATTAGTGGCCGCTATTTTTTCAGCAGTGATTGGGGTATTTATTTTTTACCCAAAAATTAATCACTACCTAAGTTAAGGAGTCGAACGCATAAATGGAATTTATTTTTAGTAAGTTTTTAGTATTTGCTGGATTTGTTGTAACCTCAGCATTTTTTTCTTTCTCAGAAACTACCTTTACAGCCATTAATCGATTAAAATTACGCTCTTTAATAGAAGACAAAGAAATTCCCTCTGATAAATTAGAATATCTATTAAAAAACCCTAAACAACTCCTTACATGTATACTCATCGGAAATAATATCGCCAATATTGCCGCCACAACTTATGCAACTGCTTTTTTTATTGACTTATTTCGCACATTAAATTTTACAAATGTTACCCTTGTCTTAAGTGCCACTACCGCTATCGTTACCATAATCTTGCTAATTTTTGGCGAAATTACCCCTAAAACACTAGCCATGAAAAATCCAGCCGCCAACGCTACAAAATTAGCCAGTATCATTTATTATATTTATTTAGTTCTTTCGCCCTTTAGTATTGCTTTTGTTAAAATATCGCTGATAATTAACAAAGTATTTGGTATTAAAACGCTAAATAATAGCGATCAATTAACCGAAGAAGAAATCAAATTATTAATCCAACTAGGCCAAGAAGACGGTATTATTCACAAACACGAGCAAGAAATGCTACATGGGGTATTAAATGTATTCGATAAAATTGTTCGAGAAATTATGACTCCTCGAACAGATATGCTCTGTGTAGAAATCAAATCATCGGTAGCCGATGTCGTGCATTTAATTACTACGCAAGGCCATTCCCGAATCCCTGTGTATGAAGATAATATAGACTCTATCATAGGTCTGATTTACGCCAAAGATTTATTAAATGTAGATCCAAATATAAAAACACATAATTTACGCAGTTTTATGCGTGATGTTGTATACATACCAGAAACTAAAAAAATTGATTCATTATTGCAACAAATGAGGCAAGCCAAATTCCATATGGCTATCGTCATGGATGAGTATGGGGGTGTATCTGGGGTTGTAACGATGGAAGATATTATTGAACAAATTGTTGGTGAAATTCAAGATGAAACAGATAGTGAAAATCCTTCTATTCGTGCTTTATCAAATACCCGCTATTACGTAGATGCCAGTTTCGGAATAGATGATTTAGGCAAGCGCTTAGACTTTGAGTTTCCAGAAGACGACGAATACGACACTGTTGCTGGTTTTATTTTATTTCAATTGGGGGCTTTCCCTAAAAAAGGCGAAAGTTTTAAATACAGACATTTAGAATTCTTCATCAAAGAAGTCGGAAAAAGACGCATTTTATCGGTTGAAATAGAAGTTCATCCGATATTAGGTGAAAGCGAGTTTCTTTAAGCCTTCGACCAGCTTTTAATATCCCTTAATACCGATTCAAAAGTAGGAAATTCAGACCTTAAACCGAAATCTTCAGGTTTAACTGTATCAAATATCATATGCGAGCTTTCGATACAATGACGCTCCCAGGGACCAATTTTTATTCTAAATAATGTCGCCAATAAAAATATTACTTTATGAGACACTTTAATTTGAAACCATTGTCTGATTGCAAATACACCCGCCAGTACAGACAGTGCGTCTTTTAATTCGACAAAATTTTGGCCTAGAACATACTCGTTTTTATCATACTCATGACGCATCAAATGCACCACCACTTTAGCAATATCAGCTGAATGCAAAAAATGAAAAGAACCTTCGATTTGAAACGGTAAAAGATACGGAATATATTTTAAGTTTGGGTAAATACCTGATGTAATATGTGATTGAGGGTATTGTTTATTCCCACCTACCACTAAAGTAGGAAACACCGTTGTAATTTTATCTTTAATTGGCAATGTTTGAACCATTTGATAAGCCTGATATTTGGTTTTCACATAACCAGACCCATATTTTTCAGCCTCAATAATGGGTTTATTGCCTTTTCCTAATATACTTGCTGTAGAAAAATAAATTATGCGCTCGCAAATACTATCATCAGTTAACATAAACAAGGCTTTAGTTTTTTCAATATTAATTTTACGAGTAGTCTCATCATCGCCCCAAGAAGTAGCTATATGAATAATATAATGCATTTGTTTTAACACAGGCTCTAGTGTTTCAATATTCAAAAAGTCTTCTTCGTAAATATGAATTCTCGGATTATCGTGACAATTGATTTTTAATTTATTTTTATTTCGAATAAGTAAATGTAAATGCAAGTCTTCTTGTTTAAGGCATTCATCAATTACATAATGACCAATACAACCATTGGCCCCGGTCATAAACACATTTTTTAACATAGAACTTTAGTATACTGAAGATTAGAGCCTTAAGAAAGTCTTAGATGAAATCTAGCACATCTAAATACTGTCTACTCTCCCATGCTACATATTGCAAGTCAATTTCAGGATAATTTTCTCGAAATGATTTGTATTTTGATGGCTTAATATTCTCTTCATTAAATTTTAATTCGTATGCCATTATTGACTCACAAATAAAATCTACTTCATGTTTATCTTGTGTTCTCCAAAACTGTATTCTATCAATCGATTTCGCAGTTAATAACTGAAAAATCAAATTTTCTAAAACCTGGCCTTTATCCTGTCTCTCCATTATTTTTTGCACATTTCCAACTACAATATTTCTATAGCCAACATCTAAAAAATACACTTTTGGCATTTTTATTAATTCTTTTCTGACTCGTTTATGAAATGGACTACATAGTTTTATGATAAAAGACTTTTCCATAATATATAAATAATGATCTATTGCGTCTTGAGATAGCCCAAGAGTTTTAGAAAGCTCATTTTTATTTAATAATGACCCTACTTGTTCAGCTAAAATTCGTAATAACTGATACGCTTTTGTTTCATATTTAATCCCAGATTCCAAAAAATCTTTTTTTAAAAATGAAAAATATAGCTCGTTTAACAACTCCTTTTTTTCTGACTCTGATTGAGCTAATACCACTTCCGGATACCCGCCAAATTGGCAATATTCTTGCATATACTGTCGCAATTGTTGTTGATACACCAGTGGAATAGCATGCTTACTTTGTATAGGGAACCCAAATTGATCAAGTCTTACATCAAAATTTTTAGCCTTTAAAAATTCCCTAAAATTAAAGGTCTGTAATTTAAAAATGCGTTTTCTTCCAGCCAGTGAATCTCTAAATTTCTGATCAATATAAAATGCCGATGAACCAGTCACAACCAATTTAATTCTATCTTGATGTAAATCATAAAGATACTTCAAAACAGAAGAAGGGTCAGACAAATACTGTATTTCATCGATTAACACAGTCATTTTTTCGTTTATATTTGGAATAATAGAAAACAATTCATTGGGATGTTTATTAAGTAAAGCTAAAATAGTCTTATCTTCAAGACTTAAAAAAATAACCGCTTGATTTTTGCTTTCTAAGTCTTTTTTTACCTGCTTTAACAAAGATGTTTTACCGGTCTGCCTTGCCCCTATGATAATGGTAATTTTTGGACTGCTTACATGTTCTATCAACTGTTTATAAATACTTCTTTCTATCATAGTAAAACCAAGTATACCCAATAATAATCGTTTTGAAAACCGAAATTATCAGATAATTTCAGTTTTGAAACCCAATATTATCTAGAAAATCAAAAAATTTATGCTTAGGTTTGTTTTTTTGTCTCAGTTTAGCTACACTAACTGCTATGCAAGAAGAAATAACAAAAGAATTAGTCGAACACTGTCAGGCAAGCTATGTAAAAGTTATTAATAACAGTCACAAGCATCATCATCATAAAATGAGCCCGGGTAATAATCATTCTCATTTTCAAATTATTGTTTGTTCAGATTTGTTCACCGGCATGTCATTAGTAAAACGTCATAAATATATTTATTCGCTTTGTGAAACATTTATTACAAGAGGCGTGCATGCACTGGCGATTGAAGCCTATAGCACAGACGAATGGAGACAAAAACATGGGTAACAGTTTTGGAAAATTATTTCGAATTACCAGTTTCGGCGAATCACACGGAGCCGCAGTTGGTGTTATTATTGATGGCTGCCCAGCTGGACTTAACATTACAGCCGAAGAAATTCAGTTTGAACTAGATCGTCGTAAACCGGGTCAAAGCAAAATTGTCACTCCTCGAAAAGAAGCTGATGAGCTTCAGATTTTATCAGGAATTTTTGAAGGCAAAACAACCGGAAGCCCCATTTGTTTAGTCGTCACTAACAAAGATGCCAATTCAAAAGCTTATGATCATTTAAAAGATGTCTTTAGACCATCACATGCTGATTTTACGTATCTTACTAAATATGGACATCGCGATTATCGAGGCGGCGGACGCTCCTCTGCCCGCGAAACCATTGCTCGTGTTGCCGCAGGTGCCATTGCAAAAAAGTTACTGAAACAAATAAACAACATCGAAACAATTGCTTATGTGTCGCAAGTTCATACGATATCAGCCGTTATCGATAAAGATCATGTAACGCTCGAGCAAGTTGAAGCATCGATTGTGCGTTGTCCGCATCCTGAAACGGCTGAACTAA
Organism: Candidatus Marinamargulisbacteria bacterium; assembly: GCA_044350955.1. Classification (GTDB taxonomy): domain Bacteria; phylum Margulisbacteria; class Marinamargulisbacteria; genus JBILGQ01. The sequence continues at coordinate 5,799 of JBILGQ010000034.1, forward strand.
TGATTACACACATAGAACAAGCCCGTCAGAACGGCGATTCTTTAGGAGGTATTGTTGAATGCGTCATTCGCAATGTACCTGCCGGTTTAGGCGAACCTGCATTCGATAAATTAAAAGCCGATCTTGCCAAAGCCATGATGAGTATTCCGGCTACCATGGGCTTTGACATTGGTTCCGGTTTTTTTGCACCTACTATGACAGGATCTGAACATAACGATGCTTTTATATTAAAAAATGGTCAAGTAGGCACTAGAACAAATTTATCGGGCGGTACCCAAGGTGGTATTTCAAACGGTGAACCCATCTATTTTCGTGTAGCATTCAAGCCTACAGCCACTATTTATAAAGAACAAGACACACTAAATACGCAGCTAGAGCCCATAAAATTGCAATCAAAGGGCCGTCATGACCCCTGTGTCATTCCTCGAGCAGTGCCAATTGTAGAAGCAATGGCAAACTTGGTGATTCTCGATCATTATTTACGTCAAAATGCGTATAAGCTACAAAATATAAGTTAAATTTTAAATTTAAAAAATTTTTGAAGGATTAAGAATAGAATTCGGATCAAAGCTTTTTTTTATTGCTTTCATCAAGTCTAATTCAGATTCAGAAAAAAATGTACTCATATACATTTTTTTTGTTAAGCCAATACCATGTTCGCCACTTAAAGTGCCTCCTAATGTTTTACAAAGAGTAAATAATTGTGGCACAAATTGATTTAATTCTAATTCCCAGCGTTCTTGGCTTATGCCATTTACTAAAATATTCACATGTATATTGCCGTCGCCTAAATGACCGTATCCTAAAAATTGGCAAGAACTTTGCTTTTCGAACTCTCTCAAAGTATCTAAAACCCTATAAATTTGAGAAGGAGGCACAGTAATATCTTCAGAACTTTTAAAAGTATATTGTTGCTTTAAAGCCTCTGAAATGCCATGCCTAGCATTCCAATAAATCTCGTCCTCTCCTAAAAAAAGTTCAGAATTATGATAAGCAGAAACACAGTTCGACAAACTCTTTATTTGAAATTCTAAGCCAGATTTGGTATCACTTTCGAATTTAAACAACAATGCAAACGCTGACTTATTAAACAAAAAATGCTTTTTTTCTGTAGCCTCTACAGCATCAAAGCAACGTTTATCAATAAATTCCGCAGCAGCCGGCCAAGATCCAGAACGAGATACTGTAGTTAGAATAGTAGTCGCATCATTTAAAGAATCCACACTAACTATTACAGACTGATGAAAAGCCATTTTAGGAATTAATTTCAGTATAATTTTAGTAATAAAAACCAAAGTTCCTTCACTACCAATTAACAAGCGTTTCATATCGTAACCAGCGACATCTTTATGCGTTTTTCCTCCGAAAGAAAAAAAACGACCGTCGCCAGTAAAGCCTTCTAAAGCCAGTACATAATTACCAGTTACTCCGTATTTAATAGCTGAAGCCGCTCCCGCATTTTCAGCAACATTCCCCCCTATCGTACACCAATCAATACTTGAAGGAATAATCGGATACTGCAAGCCCATAGACTCTGCCGCACTGATAATATCTTTTGTTAACACCCCAGGCTCTACAACAATACAAGCATTCTCTTTGTCTAATTCCAAAATTTTATTTAGTTTTTCAGTACTAATGACAATACCTGCAAATTCAGGAATAGCCCCGCCCGATTTTCCTGTTCCAGCACCGCGTACAGTTACAAGTGTTCGCATTTCGTTAGCGATATCAAGAATCGATTTCACCTCATGAGGATATTCAGGAAAAACTACCACTTTAGGAACCACAGCATTGGAAGTAGACTTATCACGTGAATATCGCATAAGATATTCCCGATCAACGACTATGTCTCCAACAAGCGATTCTTGTAGTTTTTTAAATAGGGCATTCATATTTTCTTCATAATAAGACATAAAAAAAATTATACCGAATCTTCTACAACGTGGAAATAACACATAAAAAAAGGCAGCCATTACAGCTGCCTTTAATAAAGTCTAAAATTTTTGAATTATGCAATAATTTTAGTTACAACACCAGCACCAACAGTTCTTCCACCTTCACGAATCGCAAAGCGTAAACCTTCTTCACAAGCTACTGGTACGATTAATTCTATATTAATAGTAATGTTATCGC
>JBILGQ010000035.1:0-7887 GCA_044350955.1 Candidatus Marinamargulisbacteria bacterium
AAGCGTAGCCGCGGAAACCAAGGCTATGAAGGTGAAGACTTACGCTACGATTTAGAATTAACTTTAGAAGAAGTACAACAAGGCGTAGATACAACTATTTCGATTTATCATCTAGAAACAGAATCTGGTTCAAAAAAACGCTTTGACGAATGCGATGGTTTTGGCCAAATTCGCATTACACAACGCACAATGCTAGGCATGATTCAACAAGTAACCAACTGCCCACATTGCCATGGTCAAGGCTGTATCAAGCGAAATAAAAAGAAAAAAGACATACAAGTTAAAATTCCTGCTGGTGTAGATAGTGATACAAAATTACGTGTAAGAGGTGAAGGCAATCAAGGAGCTAACCCAAACAAAAGCGGCGATTTATATGTATACATCAAGGTAAAAAAACACAAATTTTTTAAACGTGAAAATAACAATGTGTATTTAACACTCGAGCTCCCCTTTACTCAGCTAATATTAGGATGCAACATAGAAGTACCTGTCTTAAATGGCACAGCCGATTTAAAGATCCCAAAAGGCACACAACCAAACACAAGCTTTCGTTTAAAAGGCAAAGGCATTCCAAGCTTACAAGGATACGGAACAGGCGACCAGTTCATTAAAGTGCTAGCCGAATTACCTAAATATATTTCAAAACGTGAAGAAGAACTAATTAACGAACTGTCTGAAATCAGAAAAGAAAACATTTCAGGTGGCTCGGCTGAGAAATTTATTGTAAAGCAATAATTATAGATATTTTTCTTTAAACGACCAAATATAAATTTTTAATTGCTCTAATAAGGCTAAATCGCCCTCATATTTTTCGTCGTTCATTTTGAGCTCTATGTCTGCTAATGCTTTCTCAAGTTCTTGTTCATGCCCTGGCTCGTTATACATTGCCCCATCCACATAACGTGGAAGCAAATAACGCTTTAAATAAGCCGGGTTCGGATTTGGATGATAATTTAAATACACTCGGTTAAACAATTGAATCAAATAATTATCTTTAGAGTCTTTACGTTGAGCTAGTAAGTTTTTTAGCAAAACATCGTATTGCCCCGGATCTTTCATGAATTTTTGAACAACCGCATATAAAATATCAATACGTTTAAACCCTAATTCATGTATTTGATAATCGATATCCCAATCTTTTTTAATTTTCTCAAAATATAGTTCTGGGTTATTCGCAAGACACTGAAAAAATGAATCAGACATAATTAAATTATCGACCCCTGCAAATAAACGCTGTTCATCGTCATTCAATCTTTCACAGATAAAAAAGGCTTTATTAGCATTTATGTAACGCATACAAGCCAATTTTTCTTCTTCACTAGCATTAGTTTCTAATTTTTTATATTTTTGAACATCAACAAATAAGTACTGTTTATCACTCATACTCAAACTTAAAAAATAATCTTCAGTAAATTTCTTAGGAGTTTCTCCTAATTCAACAAAATCACGACGACGTTGTTTAAAAAGTGAATGAGTTTGCTGGGACGCTTCCATAAGCGGCACTTGTAAAGGCTCGAATTGTTGAAAAGACTCTTCAAACAATTGCTCAAAGTACTGTATTAAGCGTATCGTTAACAAGACATCATCTAATGCATCATGACTTTGCTCTTCGGTTAATACTCCGGCAACACGGGCTAAATCCTCGAGTCGAAACGAATAATACGAGCTAGACTCGGCATTTTTAAGCACCCACAAAAATTTATCAGACTGATAAAAAGCTAAATATTGCGCCCAATGAAGAACATCTAAGTTTTTCAGCTTTCCCATAAAATAAGGGTTTAAGCCATATCGAATCATCATTGTTCGTAAAAACGATAAATCAAAGGAATTCGAATTAAAGCCAACTAAAGTAGCAGATCCATATTTTGTGACAATACCCTGAATAAAATCACGAATTTTATGTGCCGTATCATATTCAGTTTCACCATGTTCCTGCAAATAATCAATATCACATTTATTAGTCAAAATAGCGCCTACTTCTGGGCACTGAATACGATTTAATTTTACAAATCCTTTGCAAGTATCTATAGGTTCATAACGATTGTTTGTCAAAACAAAGGCATACGATATAACCTGCCCTAACAAATGACGAGAAGATGTTTCGAAATCGTAAAAAATAAGCATCAGATTTTTTTTAGTGATACAGCAAAATAATAAAAATACCGTTCTAAGCCTTCGATAGCGTCTAAGTTTTGGGTATCACCTTCAATATTCTCTAAAATATTTTCTTTCAATCGGGCAATTTCTCGTTTGCGACAACCCGTCCATCTAGGATCATTTAAAGTTAAATTTAAAAGCTCGAGTAGTCGTAAAAAAGCAGGTTCATAGCGTTTATCATTATTACTTTTTTTAGCCCGAAACGCCCGCGAAAATTCACTACCAACATTCGCCAACTGTTCCGCCAAGCTCATCTCAAACCATCGTCCAGCAGCAAGATCTTTATGAATAAAATCAGTCAAGCAAATATCCTCTTAAAATTTTGTGAATTATTTGAAATACGCGCATTTTTTCAAAAATCATTATCTTGATTAATCAAATTAAATCATAGTTATATTATGTAACGTTTATAGTTTAGTGTAAACTATAAACTATAAATAACACACAATTAATTATATTAAAAAAATCAAAAACAACATTCACATGCAATTTTTAGCCACTTTAATTCGTTGCTTCTTAAGTCCACATAAAAAAGGAGACTTAGATGGCAGATTTTGGTATTGGCGGCGCAGCAGGTTCGGGTAAAAATAATAATAATATAAATTCTAATGTCTATAAAAATTTAGGCTTTGATGCTAATGAATTTTCAAAAATATTTGCCGATTTAATGGGTGAAGATGAACTTGAAATTAAAGAAAAAAAAGACGTATTTAGAAAAGAATTACTTCAAACCCAACTTTCTAAAATACCTAATAGTTCTTCAGTCATGCAAAGTGCTGCCGCATCGCATGTGTTCGAAGTAAAAAAATTCTTCAAAAAAGCTGGTATTAAACCAGAATTTGATCTAACAGAAGACGATTATAAACACATTCATAAATCTCTAGTCGCTGTACTGGATGATGAAAATTTATTGAGAAAATAATAAAAAATTGTGGTTACCTAGTACAAAAGGTAGCCAGGCACTCTTCTTACTCTTCTTATTTTTATTTAGTTCCCTTGATATTTCGATGCCCCTAAAGAATCTTTAAAAGCTTTTTCACCAAACAGTCGATAAAATAAATTCTTAAACAAAGGTTTTCCCGGGCGCTTATCAATCATTTTATATCCCTGAGAAGTCGTACATTCTTCCTGAACCTGCAAATTACCTGATTCTAACAAAAAGCGTGCGTTCTTCTTTTGTTGCGCATTTACCCATGCTTCTTGTTCCTCAGTTTTATTACGTTTTTGTGCCTTTTTTATTAACTCTTCAAAATAATTCATCGCTTTTTTTAGAGCGGCTTGTTTATCGGCATAATCAGTCATTGTCTCTATTTCAGACAAAACTGTTTGTAAATTATCTACAAAAACTTTTACCATTACATCTTCCATACCTGTTCTATCTTTTCCGCTCATGCAATTAAACAATGGTACACCTGATGTATAATGTGTTAATACAGAAATCAACACCGGCAGTTGATATGGATTAGTATGAGCAGTAGCGCCTACTTCAGGCATAGACTTAATTTTAGCTTGAAGCGCATTAATGACATCTAATTTTTGTTGTTTTTTATTTATATTTTCTTGAAACTCTACTCTATTCCCGTCATTTATAGCATTTCCTTTCTCTGTCTTTCTTGCTTTAAGCTTTGTCTTAAAAGTTTCTACTGTATTAAAAAATTTGACTCTACTCTTAGAATTTTGCAACGATTGCATCGCATCTCCAGCACCGTTATTAGCATTAACCCCATAGTTAAATTGGCACACAGATATGTTCAACGTTAAGCGATGAAATGGATCATTTAATTTTTTAAAATCTTTTAGTCTATTTTCATCATTGCCTGTTTTTCTTATCGAAAAGTTAAATTCTAGTAATATTTCTTTTTTTTCTGACTCTTTCATACCCTCTAACATAGCCAAAGCACGTTTTTGCTCGTTAATTTTAACACCCTCTTTATGATCGGCGCTTTGTAACGAAACAGAAGTTAAATTCAAGTCTAAAGCCTTTTTAGATTCATTTAAAATTCGCCCCAAATCAGACAGCGACAACGATTTAATTTTAGTATCAATTGCGGTTCTTAATAAATCTTTAGCTTTTTCATATTCATTTTTACGTTTGGAATATACATCATGCAAATGTTTACGATCTATCGGCCACAAGCGAGTACCAGCAGCCGCTAAATTGATTAATCGTTGAGTATGACCATCTACCTTAATAGATTTGTTTTCAAGAAGTGATTTAAAGTTATCTCCCAATTCTTGATCCGTCATAGTTATTGTTTCTTTAACAGAGTTATTTACAACAGCATGCCTAACACCATAAAACGAAGTCTTGGTTGTAATAGCCGTAGCAATACCTGACGTTAATCCTGACGTTAATACATAATCTTTACTCTTTTCTCCATACACAAGGCTAGTTTCTTGAGCATTCCCAGCTAAAATCGTTTGTGTATTCGATTTCGACCCAACGCCAGTATTATCTCTCTGCGTAAATTTAGAGTTAGATACCGATAACTCAATCTTATAGCTATCTTTTTGAACAGTGACCAAAACATCTTTTGCCGCCTCGACATTTGAAGGAACAATCTTACTAACAACCTTCTTATTGGCATCAACCTCAGCATCTTTAACAGTATACAATTTAGTTTTCCATCTAGGTGTGTTATCAATTAAATCCTTAAACGTTATATTAAGGTCTTTTTTGGCCATTTTCTTTAAATCAGACTTAGAACAATAGTCTAAATCTTGATAACAGCGAGTTAATAAATCGGTAGTCTCAAAGATGTTTCCTTTTTTATTTAAATATCCCTTTATAATAGGAATATTTTCTTCTGTAATGTCTCTATTGTTAATTTTATCATCATCATTAAGCTTAGATTCATCGATATCCGGATTATTATCAGGAAAAACTTCTGCATAAAAATCTGATTTTTTATCCTCTAATTCGCTTAGATACCCATTAACAATCTTAATATTATTATTATTATTATCATTATCATTTTCCGAAATTTCCTTCTTTATTTGAAGTAATCTTACCTTTAAAGCCAAACAGGCTTTTTCAAGCGTAGTTAAATACGTATGTTCTACCTCTTGTTGGGTATTTGGAAGTTCTGCGAATTCTGCCCTTGCGTTATTTATTTGGTCATCAATTGGCAACTCATCCTGAGGTAACCTAGCAGCTTGTAATTCTGGAGCATCGTCTAAACCATGTCTCCTCAAATTTCTTACCGGAATAGAATCATCAAACTTTTTAAAAACTTTGCCTATCTCTTTATTTGCACGAATCTTAGCGAAAAGTTCAGTAGTTACAGTTGTTTGTTTATAATAATCTGCTAATACTCTAGTAAAACCAAAATCAGTCTTTTCTTCTAATTGGTCCTTTACAAATTGCTTTACATCTACTTCAGGCTTTGACATTTTAGTGCTTAAATAACAATCAAACTGTTGTTTTTTGTGCTGCAGATTTTTCAAACACTTGTTCACAGCGTTTAATTTAGGTTTATTCCGATTAACAGCACCATCCAACTTTTCCCGAAGAAGAATAAGATTTAAAATATTATACGCTCTATGGATACCTATGAGCCCACTTACTATTTGCTTGTTATTGGAATAGTCATCAGAGTTTATTGCTACGCCTATCGGTTCTTTTGTATCCGGCAGATTATTTAAATTCTGTTCTGCTGTTTGAATATCATTTTTGATATTTTCAATATTACGTTTATATTTAGCATCAACATCATTAGCTTTATCAATTCTTTTCTGTACCCCTTCTTTAATACCATCAAGTTTCTTTGCTGCATCTAATTGTATTTTTTTCCATTTCAACCTTGCTTTTTGTCTCCTAACCGCACCTAGACCTGCCATTTCCATCCTCCAAACTTACAATATATAAAATAATTTAATTTAATAACTCTATTTCTGTTTACGGAAAAAAATAATAATAATTTCATTAAATTATTAAAAGATAGAATGACCCTATCTTTCAAATTTTGAAAATTTTCTCTGTCGCGAAATAACCAGTCTAAAAAATCTGTCCTAACCCAAAATGAATGAAAAAATCGTCTTCCCCTTGAGCCAAATCAAGTCTAATGGGTCCTATAGGGGTAATATATCTAAACCCTAACCCATAACCCTTTTTAAACTGCGCCAAATCTAACTGAGAACTAGTCGCTAATCCATAATCAAAAAACAGCACAGTTTGAAAATTATTTCCTAAATTATAACGGTACTCTATATTTATTAGCCCTTTTGTTACTCCCGTAAACGGAAACCGATTTTCGTTATAACCTCTCAAGTTATACGATCCACCCAAAACAAAATAAGCATTTTCATAAGTAACTACTGATTCAGAATTCGGAGTAAAATTCCCATATTGACCACGCAATGCTATGAGAGACTTAGGATTTATAGAAATAAATTTAGCAATAGAGCTTACAAAACTGTCAAAATTAATGCCTCCTAATTCGGTAAAGCCCATATCCCCACCACGTTCATACGATAGTGTCCAATAAGACCCTTGTGTTGGATTAACTCGATCAATAACCGATGAATAATCTAAATTTAATCGCAACGATCTAATTTTATACCCAGGAATATATGCAGAATTCGACAATGCTTCTGCAGATTCAATATCTTCTGACTTATAGCGTGTTTCAATGCCTAATTTTGTTGTAATCGGATAACGAAACGACAATAAAAAACCCTCTCTCAAACTATAAGTGATATCCCGATTAAGCGTTTCTTGAAACTGTTTTGAAAACAAAGAAACCGTAGACGATAAATTAAATTTATTAAATAACCACGGCTGCCTATAAGCAATGCTATATTGCTGTATAGAGTCAAAATTAGTTTCGAAACGCGTAATAAAACTATCGCTATTAACTAACACATGATTATTAATAAGCGAGGTATACACATAATACTGCGCCTGATCTCTTTCTATACCACCCTCTACGCGATTCGCTTTTTTTTCTTTCAGATCATACTTAATTTTAATCACATTTTCTTTAGATCCATTTTCTAATTTAGGCGAAGAAATACTACTAAAATATCCCAATCTAGATAAACTCGTGCGATCTTCTTGGATTTTTATAGAATTAAATAGTTCTCCTTCTCGCTGTATTAATTCTCTTTGAACAATCTTTTGATCTATTTTCTCTAAACCACTAAAATCAACCGATTCAATAATACCCTCGTTAATCAAAATATCGATAGATTGTGTTTTGCTATTAAAATCTATGTATAAAATCTCAAACAAATCATAGCCCTTTTCTTTCATTTCTGTTTCTAAATCAAGACGTATTTGATTTAATTTTTTAGCGTTAAAAGGCTGATTTTTAAGTTCAGAAAAAGCTTTAACCACTCTTTTTTTTATCGCCTCATCTATAGCATTTACATTAAGCTCTAAAATAATAGGATTTTCTTTTAAAGTAAGAATCAGACTATGACGTCTAGTATTGACCTTAGACTCTGCAGAAACTTCAGAAAAATACCCCGTTGCGTATAATTGCTGAATATCTCTATGAAGAGTAGCCGAAACAGCATAACGCCCTTCCTTGCTACCTAATTGTATCTCTTTTATAGCATCAAGTGAAACCTGAGAAGCTACGCCTTTATAGGTAATATCGGTTATAGTCTTATTATAATCAATTTCAGCAACAAGAACAGCTGGCATAAGCATGAATAAAAGACTTATAATAAAAATCCTAATAATCATAATGAGCTCGCATCGAAAACTTATTATTGTAATTAATT
>JBILGQ010000036.1:0-7881 GCA_044350955.1 Candidatus Marinamargulisbacteria bacterium
GTTATTTCTTTATATGAAAAATTGCTTTTATTTATAAATCGCTCAGTAATTTTAGCCAAAAATCTTTCTAATTTCTTTTCAAGGTCTTTATTAGACAATAATGCAGGCCTCTTGTCTTCTGATTGGAATATTAATTGTTTAAGAAATGTGAAAGCTGCCTTCCCAACTACTTTTGGTGTTGCATATTCTCTACATGTATTTTTTACCTCAACTGAAAGACGCAATGTATGATACGGTGTATTAGATCTGGTGCCTGATTCTGAATCATCATCGGTAACCGAGCTTATACTTCGAGATCTACTTTCTGGCACATGTGTCGATTTTGACTCAGTACTTTGATTATGGTCAGTTTTTAATCTTCCTATTATTTGTTTACTTGCTTCACTTAAATTTAATGATTCAAAAAGTTGAGGCCTGACCTTTGCCAACTCATTAATCAGTTGCTTAAACGCAAATAATTCAGGATTATAAACAGCTAAAGCACTCTCTTCTTTTGTTTCAATAGGAACAGGGCTAGCAACTCGACTTGCCCCATCTGCCCTTTTACTCATATGCTTTCTATTAGAAATTAACTCATCTTCCTTTTCTGAGTCTTCAGGATTTTCTGGCAATTCATAGTCAGGCTCAAAATAAGTCTCATCACACAAATCGTTGATTACGCCAGCTTTATTCGAATCTTTTTTTTCAATATGCCCCTTGACTGAACGAGTAAGCAAGTCATAAATTTTTTCATCATTAACTTTCAACCAACGAAGCAACATAGCTGTAAAAATGTACGCCGGAATTTTTCGTGTTCCAGGTATATTTACCTCATTATGCCATTGCAATTGTTTAATAGCATTTTCTAAATACTGTTGTTTTGTTTGTAATTCAGTCAATAAATACGAAGTTTTTTTATGATATATTTTTTTAAATTTACTAGCTTTGCTATTTTTTAAAACATCCTGTAACCCTGTTTCAAAATGATGACTATTTAACTCATTAATAGTCTTCATAAAAAATGACTTTAAATTTTGACCACTCTCAAAAAATTTAGCTTGATAATCTCTTTTATGACACTCAAGCTCATACCCAGAATAATAGTTTGATAAAGCGCCTGAAATCTCGTCTTTTAAAGAGTCTTGATAATAATCATAACGACCATTAGTAAACTGCGAGCTATACACCTGGTTAAAGTCTGATGCTTTAGAGTTTTGTGAATAACAACAAAAAACAACAGAAGTAGCACTGTCTTTAATTTCCTGGCACTTCTCCTCAAATAAACCCTCTTCTATTTCTTCTACATCACCGCTAGAATAAATAAATAGATACAGTAGCATATCATCGTCTTTTTTCAATAAAAGCACACAGTCTTTTTTACTCTCTTTAGCAAAAACTTGCACTTGTTTTTTATAAAGATTTATTTTGTCTGTAACAAATAGAGCATCTGCTTCAACTAATTGAAATAAAAATTGCTCATTAGAACGGCTTTTATGTTTTTGTGCTTTTTGCACTAATACTTTGGCATGAGCTAAACTATGCTCTAACCACTGTTTTGAATCTTCAAATTTGTTTTCTTCATAGTCACCAGAGTTGCTTTCTTGCAAATAATTTTTAAACTTATTTGTTTGTAGCGAAACAGTAAAAAATGTATCAGCGTCATTGCCTCTATTTCGTTTTAAATGTTGATACACATTATTCGCATTGCAAAACGTTTTATCATAATAAACAGCCACGCCTTTAACATTGTCGCGTGAATACCCATCATAATCGCCACCTACAGAATCTTCTAAATAACAACAAATTACAAGTCCTGCAATAAATTTACTTTTCTCTTTTTTATACTTTTCGCTAGACACCTTACCCGTTTTGTCTATGCAATAATGCATCAATTGACCATATTCATTACGAACTAAGACATGACACGATTGCTGTTGTTTTTCTGCCCGATCATTTATCGATTCTAAATACTGCTGAATGGTATGTTTATCTCCATCAGCCTGCGGACGCAATAATAAATAATTGGCTTTTACAGTCACATCAGCATCACTGATTTTTTTATAACTATCAAAAATAGTAAAAACGCTGTCAGTAAGCCAGGTATTGGCATCTGATACACAACTAAATTTGGCATTCTCATTATCTGAAAATCGCTCTTTTAAAAATTTATCCCGCTTATTATTTAAAATTTTATTAAATTCATTCTCGATTTTTTCGCAATAACTGTCTATTTTTGTAGGCAGAAGTTTTGCTTTATAAGAGGAAACCAATCGATGTGTAGAAAAATCGTCTTTATTAATAGAGTTTTTTAAATCGGCTTTTAAATTTTCAGTGTCTAAAGTGCCATCCTGTATTACATATTTCTTAAGCAAAGCCTGCCATATTTGATTATTACGAGTCTTTCGATCTTCAAAAATTTCTAAGGTACTTTCTACAAACCTAGTAAATCGACTTACATATACCAACAACTTAGCCCGAGACACCAAATCATTATCAGTAGCCGACATTTTAACAACAGAACTCATTTGCATTTTTTTTAAACGATCATTTACATCAAAATTTATATCGTCATAAGCTGTAGTCTCAGCAGAAGTATCGGGCGAAGTGTAAGAAAAGCGTTCACTATCGTATTCATCCAACATAACAGGTAAACGACTTAAAAATTGTTTCAAGTCATCAGCACTATTATCTTTTAACTGTAAATTCTGTATGCAATCAGTAAATTCATCAAACAATTTTTTATTAGTTAAATTAGTTAAATCACTAAAATGAAGTTTTATGAAAGCGTCTGGGGTATTAACAAAATGTCTAGAAATACGCCTAGTCAGGCCTAAACGTTTCTGATCATCCCCTTTACGCAAAAAATTAATTAGCTCTTGTGAATAATGCAAAAAATACTTCAACGCATAGGCATTAAAATTTAATTTTTTTTCTTGTAAATCTTCTCCATTAAAAGACTTTAACACCCGAACTAAATTAGTTAAGGCGGTTTCTTTTGCAGAGTCTGTCTCTACAGCATCCGAACTATCTGCTTCTTTAAAGGGGGCTGCATACAGCATCACTTTCTTGGTAAGTTGCGCCATAAAATTAACACAAAATGTTTTTCCTTCACCAGCACCTAAAGACACCACTTTATTGGTTTTTCGTTCAATAGCAACCTTTATCTGCTTCATGACAATCATCTGCTTTTTACTGATAACTACGCATTTCATTTTCATTAATTGCAAAACCCGACGCATAAAATCAAAATCAAATTCTGATCTTTCAACACTTTGACAAAATGACCTAAAAATATCGGGACTTGCAAATTCTTGATAATAAGAAAACTTGCTTAATGACGTATCCTTATGTAAGTTAATGAGTTGAAAATTTAATGCAGAATGAGGATAGATAAAATGCAAGAAAATTTCTTCAACGATATCTGTACCACCTAATGTTTTGCTTAAAATACTAATAATTTCTTTTAAGGACTTTTCGTTACTATCCAGAATTACATGCACTAATTTTTCAAGCAACTTTGGCTTGTCACCCTGATAAGAATTACTATCCAATATTGTTAATATTGATAAAAAACACTCGTTTAAAGCAGTCATTTTCGCTTCAACAGTTTTTTGTAAGGCCAAAGTCTCATTTTTTTCTAATCGAGTATCAGCAAAAGGAATACCACCTAAATCAACTGTTACCGTACTGGCAGTATTCGATAATTTACTTATATTATAGTCTTTTAACTCATTATTTTTTGCATCTTCAACTTCTTTTTCTCTTTGACCAGGCTCATATTTTAATATGCTATTATTTCTCTTAGGATAAGAATTGTAAGGGCAAGCATTCCCTCTATTAGCCTGTTTAATCCAACCTATTAAAAAACCATTAACTAAATTAAGCCCCAATTCAGATTCATCTTTGCTTTTCCCGGGTGTTTTATGATCTTTTTGATTTTTAAACTTTTTAAGAAGTTGAGGAAAATCATCATCTTTACTTCCCTTTTCTAGCCGTACCTTAGTTAATCCTGTACTGCAAAGAAATCGCATCAAAAATACATCTTGCATACCGACTTCTGCTTGATAAGCATCAAAATCAGCACTTACAATTTCATAGCGTTTAAAAGCTGATCTCTCAAATTTCAAAATTTTAATAATTCTAATAACAAGCTTATTTCTAAAACTTTCTAAATCAGAAGGCTTTTGTGCTACATGAGTCGAAACATCAGAATGCTTTTGTGCTGCATGAGTCAAAACCCGTCTTAATTTTAGCCCCAAAAAGTGAATCAAAAATTGTTTAATTTCGTTACTTTTTAAGTCATACCCCCCTAATTCATTTAACCCAAACTCACAAATATGATTAATATCTTCAATGAATTCTTTCCTTAACTCTTCGATTTTTTCAGTGACATGCAGTTTTGCATTTTGAAAAGCGCGTTGAAGTGGTAACAATTTTTTGTTCTCATTATTTGAGATTTCATCGTATGGCAAAACAGCAAATTCATTGCCATATTTAAGATTAAAATTAAATAACTCAGTCTCAATAAATTGGCTTTTTTTAGATACACCCTGAGCTTTATTGTAGTTAGATATCTGTTCTTGTTGTAGCTTACAAACAAATAAACCATCGATCGATTCAAGTGATTTTAATGCATTCAGCTCAGCTAAAACAGCTTGCTTAGAGAGGGTATCAGCGGCCTTAGGAGCTGCAGCCCCACCACCGCCGCCGCCTTCTTCCGAGGCAGCCAAATCGTCACTCGCTAAATTCAAACCCTCAAAAATTAACAACCGTTGGATTTGAACAATCCATTCTTTTTCAAATTCGCTACAAAATTCAAATTTATTTTCGTATACACGCAAAGACATAAACAGCGCTTTAATTCTTGAAAAATTTTTCTCAGCAGCTTTAAGATTAAGAAATTTATCAAGTTCAGACCAAACAGAAAGTGGGTTTTTTGGCGTCATTGCAAATAATTCCAAACCCAATAACCCTAATACAGAACTATCTTCTGGCAACACAGAAAAACTTGACAATCGTCTGATATCAACCTGAGTTTTAGCAATTTTAACTAAGATATCCTCAAAACCGAGACCTTCTACCTGGCTGGAGTCAAGGTAGGCAACTTTTAACACACGGCATTGAGCCTGAATTCCCTTAACGGAAATAGACTTTTTTAGTTTCTCATAAAAATCTTTTATATCATCAGCCTCGTTATACACGTCATTCAGAAGAACTTTAAAGATCAAATCAGAATTTAATTCTCCCGAAAAACCCTGAATAAAGCGATCAAATTCGTTATATAATTTTTTACAGTCATCTTCACTTATCTCTGTTTCTGGCTCAGAAGACTCTTCAGCGTCTATTTCTAAACAGCTCAATAAATCAAAATTAAAATCTACAAAAGCCAGTGAACCAAGAAACGTTAATACAGCCTGTCTTACAGATATAATTGCCTCATCAGAAAATTCAGGCAAATTTGGGTATGAATCCTGTAAAAATTTACTGGCAATCAACCTATAAATCTCTTGTTTGTCTTTATCAATATTATTAAAACGTAATAAAGGTTCGATATATTTAGAATAAATTTCGTCATGTATTTTTTCATTTTCTTCACGCTTTGTATTGCTATGGTCTATAAGCCGTGTAATAAAATCGTTTTGAATACGATTTAATTTCGTTATTTTTGATTTTAAATCGTTGTTTAAATCCATTAAATCCTGCAAAGTTTTATTATCAGCATCCTTTCTTTCTGCTTGAGGTAATTGAAATTGCTCTAATCGATTTTTAAACGTTTCTAATGCAGGTATTTTTGATAAAAACGATATAAGCTGCCCTTTTTGACTAGTAGTTTGTTGAATAAGAGTATTAAAGGCACTTTCACTGCTTCGAATTTGTTTTCTTAACACAGTTTTTGCCCTAATCTTTGCAGCCTTTAGCTCGTCTGTCCTTTTCAATACAAACTCATCAAGTTTGGCCAAAATACTATTTTTATTCTCCAAAATCACCTTTAAAGAAAGTTCTTCCCCTATAAATTTTTCTAAAATTACATTTTCAATTTTCGCCCCATTTAGCCATACAGCCGATAGAGTTAAATCGATTTTTCTTTGTATTTCTGTAGCCTCAGCAGAATCACCAGCACTAGCAGGGACTTGATACTCAAAAACTGTCTTTTTTTCTTGGATTTTAATATTAAACAAGGGTGACAAAACCACCTCAATACCCGCATCTATAAGAGCCTCTCGTTTAGCTATCAAATCCGCAATTTTATCATTAAAATCAACAAAACCTACATTTAAAGCCACGATACTTTTCTGTTCTTGGGTAGCTTTTGCCTCTATCTGTTTTAACAACCCCTGTAACTGAGTACATACATCCTGTTGATCCTGAATATACTGTTCTATCTCGTTTTTTTCGTTTGCATTTATGACCTCTTTTTTTTCATCCTCAAGAGTAAGCTTATCTGGCACTGCCAACTTGTTTAATGTATCGTACAACGCACTATCTAGTTCACTTAAAAACGACTTATAGGCATCTATTTTAGTGTTTATAGCTTCAGTATTTTTCTGTATCTTAGTAACAAATGCTTTTTTTTGCTGTCTATAAGACTTAGATAAATCCACTGCAAGCTCTTGATATTTCTTGTTCATATCTTTAGTTAAAGCCTCGTTTTCGTGAAGCTTAGTTGAATAACGCGCTTTTAACTGCTCAAAATTCAACAAAATATTATAAGTACTAAATTCACCATTATCGGCACTCTCATCATCAATACCCAAAGAATCCCTTTTAACCCCGCCACCGCCAGCTAGTCCATCATCAGACTCTGTCATAAACCCAGATTCAACAGGACGTTCGTCAGAACCCTCTATCCCGCTTAAGTGAATTTCACCACCATCTCTTTCAGCCCGATTAATCTTAAACTGCTTTTGGCCTAATTGGCTTAATTGGGTATAAGTGTCTTCTCCAGATAAATCAGATAAAAGCCCGGTTAAATTTTTGGCACTTTTAATAACTGTGTTCTGTTCTAAAATTTGCCTCTCAAATGCTTCTCTTTGTTCAGATATAAACTGATTTATATTAGCTATTCGTTTATTTTTTTCACTTTGCAATGATTTTTCAATTTTTTTGAATTCTTTTGGTTTAATAGAGTGCATGCTAAACCAAGTCGTCAATTCTTCATAAAACACAAGCGACACAGAAAAATCAGAATCAGCCTTTTTTAACTCTTTGTCAAACCCCGATAATTTATCCTGAATTTTTTCGAATTTTTCTTCTTTTAACCCAATCAAACGAAGCGTTTTAGTAAACTTATATTTTTTGCATTCGTCTTGATAGTTTTGTAAGCCAGTTTTATTTTTTTGATTAATCTCAATTAATGATTGAATACGCTTTTGAATTTCAGTATATAACCTTTGTTTTGCAGCGCCTAGCTCAGCGGTTTTTACTTCAAACCCCTTTTTTACGGCTTCATGGTGTTCAATGCTTAAGTCCTCAAGGCTTTTCTTATCTACAAACTGAGAGTCATCAACAGCAGCCCCACCACCGCCAGCAACTTCTTCAGCATCATCATCACTACCATCTGATACAGCACTAATATCCCCTGAAAAATCCGAATAGCCTGATTTGTTTACAGTAGACACGTCCCCACTTAAAGCACCCATACTGCTTCTGCGGCTATCTACAGCTAGACTAGGCTCATCTACAACAGCTTCGCCACTACCCCCATTTTCTGCTTCAGAAATACTAAGATTGCGCTGACTAGAAACAGGAGTCAATGTTTTATAAGCTCCTCCTGATTCCATTATATTTTGAAGCAATAACTCAAGTAAAATCTCACTCTGAGAACAAGCTTCTCTACCCTCTGGCTCTTCGTCACCCTCTTCTAAATTATCATTACTCTTAAAAAAATCCTGTAATTCCTCA
>JBILGQ010000037.1:0-7807 GCA_044350955.1 Candidatus Marinamargulisbacteria bacterium
TTAATGCTAGAATTTTATTAATTTTCGGCATCATCTTTTCACAAATTTCAGGCGTATATAAGCAAATAGATCCACCTAATTTAACATCTACTAGATGTTTATATAAGGCCTCAGCAGTCCATAGTTTAGTCATCAAAAGGTCCTATAGCCGCAACAGGACAAGTATCACGGGCTTCTTTGCATTGTACGATCTCATGTGGAGTAACAGGTTGCTGACATACAAATGCATGGTCATAGTTGTCTGTGAGTTTAAAAAAATTGGGCGCAACTTCTGTGCATGTATCACAAGCAATACAATCTTTATTCACATAAAAGTGGCCTATTGCATTATCGTCGTATTTTTCAGTCATATGCTAGTCGTTTTATAGTCCACTATTTTAACCTGTTTTAGAACCCTTCACAACGATTCAACAGTTTATCTTTATAGTTATTTTTAAAATTCTTCAATACGCGTAATAGCAACCCTCTATTTAATAGGGGGTTGCTATTTAAACTATCAACAACTGTAGTCGTTATATATAATTAGTGTTTTTTAGATTTCGCTGCTTTTTTAGTTTTTTTACGTTCTTTTTCTTGCTTTTTTTGATCTTCCTTCTTTTCTTGCAATTTTGATTTTGTTAAATTTAATATTTGATCTTCAAATTGCACAGAGCTCTCGTATAACTCGCTTTTTACTGTTCGATCAATAATAGTTGGAGAAATAATAATCATTAAATCGCGTTTTTCTTTGACTGTTTCTATTTTTCCAAATAGGGCTCCTATTAGGGGTAATCGTGATAGTAAGGGTATTCCTGTGTTTATTTGTGAATCAGAAGTTTTGGTTAATCCACCTATTACTAATGTTTCGCCATCTTTAATTATAATATCACTTGTAGCTTCGGTTGTATTTTCTTGTGGTAATCCATCAATTAATTTACCGTCACTAATACTTGGTTGTAATAACATTCTTATATAACCATCATTACTAATATGAGGAGTAAAACTTAGTTTGATACCTACTTCCATAAATTCTATGTTTTCTTGAGTTCCAGTTGTCGTTGCTAAAGTGGTTTTATAGCCTATTTTAGAGCCGATTAATAATTCTGCTTTATGATGATTTACTGCTGTAATCCACGGTGAAGCTAGCAATTCAAAGTCAGTTGTTCGTTCGATGGCGTTAACATATGCACTTAAGTCAGATGCGACAACTTTTGTATACAATCCCTTTGTAGGCGCTAGAGCAGCTAGTCCATTGGACAATGTTTTTACGCTGCTGCCATTGCTGTCTAAAGTATAGTCTAAATCAACACCTAGTGTTGTGCTTTGGTCTGTATCTCCATTACTACGTTTTATTTCTAATATTTTTGCTTTCATTAATACTTGTTTGGGTGGGACGTCTACTGAATATAATAGGCGTTGTATTTGTTTAATAGAGCTAATGACGCCTTTAATAGAGACGGTATTTAGTGTTTCGCTAAAGGCTACAGTTTCATTTTTTTCTTTTGAGATCAAAGATTCTATCATGCTTTTTATATCTTCAATGCGAATATGTTGTAAGGCAAAGGTATGTTGATATAAATTTTCGTCGTTTTTTCCGTATACTAATACGGTGTTGCCGTCTAATAAATAATCGTAATCTTGTCCTCTAAAAATTATATCTAAGGCTTTTAAAGGTGTAAGATCATCAATTTTTGCTGTTACAGTTCCGCTCATTTTGGTAGGTAATACGGTTTGATACTGTGAGGTTTTTTCAAAAATCTGTAAAGCTGATAGCAATTCAGCTCGATTAAAATTTAAAGAAATTAATTCTTCGGCATACACAGATAATGAGCACTGTAAAACACACAAGCACGACACTAATAACTTTTTCATAATTTATCTCCTTTATTTTTAATGCCTTTTATTTAATTAACAATTAAAACTTTTTTTTCCTTTCCTTTTATTAATGTGACACTTTTTTCATCAATTTTTGTGATTGTCCAATCTTTAATGCTATCACCTAAATCTCGAATTTCTTGATTGATTAATACATACACTTTGCCTTTACTAGAAAAAATACCGTTTAATACTAATTCTGGGGGTTTTTCTTTAGGTTTTTCGGGAGGTTTTATAGGGGCTTGCTTTATTAGATTAGGCTCAAGTTCTTCAACAGGGATTATGATTTTTTGAATGGGAATTGCTACAGATGCTTTGCCATATTCAAATGGGTTCCGCATGTAAGTCGGTTGAGATTGATTGATTGTTCCAGAAATCGAAACAGTCATAATTAGTATTAAGAGTAGTGTTTTTTTCATTGTAAGTTCTCCTTTACAACCAAAATACTTACAAATAATCGGATGTCTAAATCTGAGTTTGAAGTTCGTTTGGGTTGCAGATACATTTCTTCGAATTCCATTTGTTTACCCTGGGCATTTAGCCATTTCAAAACTTCCAGAAAGCCTGTATAACTGCCTTCAAATTCTAAAGCGATTTTAATTTTTTCCATATATAACTTCGCTAAGGGGTCATCAGATGTTTGGCTCCACACCCGGCGAATATCATTTTTATTTAATCTACTTAATTTAGTTAGCTCAGCAATAGAATCATTCATATTATGGCCGGAATTAATCTGGGCATGATTTTCTAAAATATAAGTATAGACAATGTCTTTTTGTCTTACTTTCGTTGAATTAGCAATATAATCACGTAACATGTTTGTGCGCTCTTTTGAAACATCTTTTCGAAAGGGTTTTATAGCGCCTACTTTGTTTCCGAGACTACCTATTATTTGAGGTAGTGATTTTAAAAATAAATCAGATTCTTCAGGGCTAAAAAATACTTTATTCACTTCAGATAGTTCTTGTAATTTTGTATTTTTATTTATATTTAGTGCTTTAATAGAGTTTATTCGCTCTGATTTTTTCGATAGAATATCTGTTTGTGTGTGTAATTCTTTTTTAAGTTCAATATAGTGAAGAAGACTTGAATGTAAAATTAATAAATACAGTAAATAAGTACAAATAAAGAGTGTCAGCGCAATGACCAACGAATGATATCGTTTAGGTAATTTTTTAAAAATCAGGTCTAATTGAGTATTAATTTTTGTCATTATACTTTCCTAATGAAGCTTTTATAATATATTTCACAGATGATACATCTTCGTTTTGTATTACCTCTTTAAGTTCTGGATAAACAAAATAAGACGATTTTTTTATACTTTGAATTAATGAAAAAGCGGCTTCTGCAGATCTAGCTTCTCCATCTAACGCTAATTCTGCTTGAGAGTTAAGTTTAAAGCTATCTAATCGCACATCTTCGTTTAATAGGGTAGGTAAGCTATTAAAAAAATGATGAGCATTAAATTGAGTTTTATTCTTTAGTAAAATTTTTCTTTCTTGTGACAGATTTTTAATTAATTCTAGTTCGGTATCAAGATTTGCCGCGATTTCATAATCTTGATTAATAGTTTGAATTTCTTTTTTAATACCAGTAATCTGTGAGTCTATGCTGCTAATTTTTCCTAAGATTACAAAAAATATGCATAATATTATTGAAGCCAGAACCCCTATAACAATTATAAAATATCCTAATAATAGGGCTAAATACGGATTTCCTTGCGATGAATCTACTAACAATACATCTTTAGAGGTAGAGGTGCTACATGCCATTGCTGAAATATAATGGTCTAACGATGCCGTTATACTTGCTTCTTTGCTAAATGAATTTAAAAAGTCTGTGTTTGTAAGCGGTTGAATACCAATGGACGACATAAGCGAGAGTAAATTTTTATGCTGATCTTCGCTGTTACAGGCAGAATAGAAATAGGTGTTGCATTCAGGCATAGTACGTTTACTTCGGTTGATAATTTGTTCTAAGTAAATAATTGCATCAGTGTTATTTACAATGTCTTTATAAGAAATTGGGTTTATATGTAAAGACAATAATTGACCGTTTTGAATGCATAGGGTAATAGTTTGACAGGGTTCTATAGATACTATTACTTGGCTTACCTTTTGATTAAGTATAGACAATGCAAATTCTAAACCTAATGTATGGTTGGAAACTCCTATCAAATGGAGACCTGATTTTTTAAACAGTTTATGCCAATGAGAATATAGGGTTGACTTTGATGATGCGGCTAATATGCGATACTGTGCTTCGTTATCTACTGTGATAGTATCTAATATTTTCCAGCTAATAGTTACATCTATCCCTGAGAATAAAACATATTTTTTTACTTCCTGTCTTAAGTATTCAGTAATCCATTTGGCCGATCGTTTTGGTACAGTGAAAATACGAGATAAAATGCTTGGGTCATCTGAAATATAAATAATTTCTTTGTTTTTAAATTTGTTTTTTTGAAAAACACTTTTGATAAATATGCTTAAAGCATCTAAGTTTTTTAGGCCGTGTTCATCAAACCAACTAGGATTTAATCTCTCTCGAACCAGTTTTTCTAGGTGATAGGAGTTGTTTTTTATTTCCATTTCTATAATGATTAATTCTTGATGATGTATCATAATTGCAACATGGGGTTTTCGAGAGGATTTTAATAGCAGTTGAATACGTTGTGAGATAGATGGTTTTCTTAACATTATTGCAGCTCCCAAGTATTTACTCTGATGCGATATTTGCCATTGCTTTTAAGTTCGGAAATACTTAGATTTGCTTCGATTGTTTTGGAATATCCATTGGCTGTACCACTGCTTATCAAAGTAATTGTAGGGCTAGAGTTGGTTACGGTTACAGAGTAAGTTTGATTGCTGCTAAGAACAACATCAGTAAAACCTTCATCCCAATTTTTATCTAAAGAAAGTTGGTATATAGATTCGTGTATTCCTGCTTTTGCAACGTATTCAGCTTGTCTTGTCCAGGCATCTAATGACGAAATACGCAAGTCGGTGGTCGCAAGTAGTAAAAAACCGATAGCTAAAGTTGAAAATAAACCTAAAGCAAATGTGGTCATAATTAAAAATGAACCTTGTTCATTTTGTATAATATTATATAGATACTTAGTCACTTATTTTCTCCCACTTAATGCGGCCAGTTGCAGGGATTACTGTAATGCTCCATTCACTTGTGTCAAAAGCAATATTAAGGGAGGTGCCATATCCTGTTTGTATGCTTCCATTTGAAGTAAAGGCAAAAACAATATCTCCACTTAGAATGAGAGAACTGTTGTACTTTTGTTTTTCTCCGACAATATTGGCAATGTCGACTGAATTGACATATACAGCAAAATCATTAGAGCTTGTATTAATGTCGAGATAGTGAGTAGACCCAGTTGACAGAGCAAGCTGTCGGGTTTCTCGAAGTTTAGTCACAATATTTTTAGTAGTAATTTCAACATCCTTTTTAGTAATTGTACTCGAAGATAAACGAGGTAGCATTAAGCCTAATAAAATGCCTAAAAGAGCAATAGTAACCATAAGTTCAAGAAGAACAAAACCTCTTATATTTTTCACTGCATGCCTCCAGGTATAAAGTAAAATACCCACGTGTAAAGTTTGATAAACATTATGTTTAGGACTATAGTGGATAAAAAAATGGATATTATAATGGGAGATAAAATATAGTAAAAAAAAAGCGCTGTTACATGAACTGTAACAGCGCTTTGATTGTCAGACGCTTGACTTAAAGGGTATTAGTGACCGTGTGCGTCTACTCTGTTATCAGAGTTTGAGTCAGCATAAGCATCTCCAAGCGGACATGATGGTGCCCCATCTGGAAAATAAGTGGTATCAGCTAATAAGTTCGCTAGAGTATCATATGCTCCATCAGCTAATTCTTGTAATTCCCATTGCGCATTGATGTTTACAATATTAGCATCGCATCCTCTTATACGTGCTGTATCTGTTGTTGATAAAAATCTTGGTATTGCTATTGCGGCCAGCACACCGATGATTGCTACAACTATCATAATCTCGATAAGCGTAAACCCTTTATTCTTAATCATATTAATTCCTCCATTTTTTTTATACATTAAATATACCCGATAAATTTATATACCCAATAAATATGACACTTAAACACTAATATCACAAAATTCAATAACACACAAAAGAAATTATTTTACATGTCCCATCATATCAAACATGGGCATATAAATAGACAAGGCTATAAAGCCTACAACAAATGCTACACCAATAGTTAGTGTGGGTTCTATAATAAATAATGCTCTTTTAGCTAAATTGTCGACCTCAATTTCTAAGGCTAAAGCACATTTTTCTAATAATTCTCCGATATTACCACTTTGTTCGCCTACGTTGATCATCTGAACAATCATAGGTGAAAAAATAGCAGTATTTTTAATGGCATCAGTAACTCCGATACCTGTTTCAACTTCGCGTTTTACAGATTTGATGATATTAGCAATGTCAGGGTGATTTACCACTCTTTCTGATACATCTAAAGCGTCAAGAACAGAGACATGGCACACCAACATGCTAGAGAAGGTGCGTATAAATTTTGCAATCGCTACTTTTTTGCTTACCTCACCAATAAATGGAGTTTTTCTAAGAAAATTATGCAAAGTGCTTTTACGAAATTCAGCTGATTTTGGGTGTGAAAAAAATATTATAATAGTGGCAATAAAGCCGAGTATCAAATACCAAAAAGATGTAACGAAGGTACTAATATCAATGAGTATTTGTGTTGGTAGGGGTAGAATAACGCCCATTTTACCGTATACTCTACCAAAAACTGGAGTAATAAATACAATTAAAAATGTTACAATTAGAAAACAAAAACCGCCTACAACAAGTGGGTAAGTAAACACGCCTTTCACTTTATTACGAAGCTCTCTGCCTTTTTCCATATGTATTAGTGTTCGTTTTAATACAATAGGAAGGCCAACACCACGCTCACCAGCAATTAACATGCTAATAAAAAATTCAGACAGTATACTCTCATGTTTTGCACAAGCTTCAGAAAATGAATACCCCGATTCTAAATCACTTAGAATTTGCTGAATAATCCCTTTCATCTGACGATTTTTTTCTTGTTCTTTTAAGGCTTCTAGTGAACGAACCAAAGGCAAGCCTTCTTCTACCATGAAGCATAATTGCTCGGTAAAAGCGACGATGTCATCGTCTTTGATGGCGGGTTCTAGAAATCCCCGATTAGCGCTCGTATTTCTTCCGGGCTGCATAAATTTCCCTCTATTTTTTCTCTGCCACATTGTTCAAAAGTAATCATACCTTCAGCAATCATGGCTTTTTTTATGTCGCTCGACGAGACATTTTGTGTTATTAATTTTCTGATAGGTTCTGTTATTTCTAATACTTCATATAATACAGTTCGTCCGCTAAGGCCAGTTTGATGACAGCTGGTACATCCTTTTCCTTGGCAGTGAATACAAATTTTTCTTGCTAAACGTTGTGCAATTACACCCATTAAAGTAGATGCAATTAAAAATGGTTCAATACCCATATCAATTAAACGTGTTACAGCCGAAGCAGCATCATTTGTATGTAAGGTACTCAAGACTAAATGGCCTGTTAATGCTGATTGTGTGGCAATTTCTGCTGTTTCGTAGTCACGAACCTCACCCACCATAATTACGTCAGGGTCTTGTCGTAAAAATGAACGCAATGCACCCGAAAAATTAAGCCCGATTTTACTATTAATTTGAGTTTGGTTTATCCCTGATAAACGATATTCAACCGGATCTTCAGCGGTGACTATATTGTCTTGATTTCTGTCAAGTA
Organism: Candidatus Marinamargulisbacteria bacterium; assembly: GCA_044350955.1. Lineage (GTDB taxonomy): Bacteria > Margulisbacteria > Marinamargulisbacteria > JBILGQ01. The sequence continues at coordinate 7,668 of JBILGQ010000037.1, forward strand.
AATTAAGCATCGAATACAATGTAGTTGTTTTACCGCTACCTGTAGGACCTGTTACAAATACCATGCCATAAGGATTTTCAAGTAAGTTTTTTAATTTATCTGAAGCATGATCTGTAAATCCTAACTGGGATAAGCCTAAA
>JBILGQ010000038.1:0-7697 GCA_044350955.1 Candidatus Marinamargulisbacteria bacterium
AAGCGGCTGTAACAGGCGATACAGTAGGTGATCCGTTTAAAGATACTGCAGGACCGTCATTGAATATTTTAATTAAGTTAATGACAGTGGTATCTGTAGTATTTGCAGGTGTTATTATTAAATTTGGAATTTATTTCTAAATCTAATTTAAAGAGAAGACTGTTTAAGAAAGAGGCCGAAAGGCCTCTTTTTTTTGGTTTATTTAATCAATGTATCTTAGGATTATATTTATAACTCTAAGAGTAGTCTACTATTTTTATAGTTATAAATATACTGATAAAGATAGTTATTTAATCTAAGTGTTATAATTATATTTCTAAATAATAGGTAATGAATTTATGAAACAGGTATCAGAGCAAGAAATATTGTGATGGGGCCTCGTAGGGTTGGAAAAACGGTTATCATGCATCATTGTATCGAGAGGTTATTGAAAAATGGAATTGATTGTAAACGAATTTGTTTTTTATCGATAGATCAGCCTTTGTATAATGGTATTGATTTAGAAAAATTATTGTTTATGTACGCAAATATACATCAGATTAATCTTGAAAAGAAAAATCTTATATTTTTATTGATGAGATACAGTATCATTAAAATTGACATTGTTGATAAAGTATTGATGAGAGATTTGCCAAGTCTGTATGGAATTCAAGATGTTCAGAAATTTAATTATTTTTTTTACAACAGTAGCGTTTAATACTGGAAATGAAATTTCTCTTGAAAGATTGTCGGCAGCATCAGGTATTTCAAAAATTACTATAAAAAAATATTTAGAGTATTTAGAGGCAGCTTTTCTAATTAAGATAATTTATAGAATTGATAGAGCAGGGAAAAGTTTTGAAAGGGCTAATTTTAAAAAAGTATATTTAACAAATCCTTCAATTAGAACCGCATTGTTTTCAGCAGTTAATGAAGACAGTGATGATTTTGGCGCATTGGTAGAAACGGCTGTATTCGCACAATTATTTCATAATAATGCACAGATTTTTTATGCACGGTTGAAAATTGGAACTGATGAAGGGGAGGTGGATATTGTTCAATTAAATACGGTTTTAAAACCTAGTGCTCTTACAGAGGTGAAGTGGTCTGACAGATTTATCGATAAACCGCATGATTTAAGAGGTATTATTAAATTTTGCCAGACACAAAATATTAACTCAGCAATTGTGATTACTAAAAGTAAGTCTGCAGAAGTAATTTACAAGAATATTCACTTTAAGTTTATACCAGCTAGTGTGTATGCATGTATACTTGGATACAGTATTTTACGTGGTAAAAAGGGTGTTTTAAAGATTAAAGAACATCCGAATCCCTAGTTATTTTTTTGGAATTAAAGTAGTTCCCGATTCTCCTAATATAAGATCTGGGCTTGAACCATTGGGTTTTATAGACAGTCTTCATAAATAATGAGATTTTGAGTTTAACAATTAAGTTTATCTTAAAATATTTTAAGATAAAAAAACATAAAAAAGTATTTGATTAAACATAAAAAGCATGTTAGTTTTTGTAGACTATCAAATGTAATTTTATTATACATACTCGGTTATTTGATTGTATAATTTTTTTAAAAAAAGGGGATTAAATGGCAATTTCAAGTTCAGGGTGTATAGTTATGGGGCGGCCTTTATGTAGGTCTAAATCGGCGCCTGCCATATTAAGGAATGAGACTGTTCAAGATTCAATTCCAGGAAAGTTATTGCATTGTATAGATTTAGTAAGAAATGTAGGTTTGGGAGCAAGTGGAAGAGATTCAGAAGGCTCTGAAAGCGGCGGTGGGAGTGCTGCTAGATTGGCTTCATTTATAGAGCTTAAGCCAAATAAAAGAGAATTAAAATATGTAGCCACATCTTTATCTGAAAGTGTGAAGCACAGACTTAACGAACTATTTGCACGAAACAGAGGGCTATCATTTAATTTAAAAGGTCAGAAAATAAGTGTCGAACAGTTATATAAACTGATTAATTTGTCTTTAGAGAGAGTAGAAGAAGTTGTTATTCAGATAATGGATGAAAGATCGCAACAACTGGATCGGCAATTTAATGAGAAGTTATTGCAATATCCGGTTGAATTGGCAGATATTGAAGGAGTGAGACAGTCTCACCAAAAGAAAAGAGACGCATTATTAAATAAATTTGCTGATTATGCGCTGTTAGCAGTTACTTTATCTGATCCCGATAATTTTGAGGAAGTAAATCATAAGTTTAGATTAATTGAGGGATTATTTCTTTATGATGATAAAGCAGAAGCTGAAGTGGAAGATGGGTTTGAAAAATTAAGTAAGATTTCAAAAAATACAAGGTATTTTATTCGCAAGGGAAAATATAAAAATGCTGAGGAATCAAATGTGGGGGGCTATTTTAAGGCAGATAGTCTATTTAGAGAAGTTTATAATACAATGAAACAAGAAAATAAAAGTGGATTTATTCTTCAATTCCTTGATTATGTAAATTCTTTGAAATCAGAATATTTATTGATTAAGGCTGTAACTTTAATTGAACAAAAATATAGCTTATTAAATGCGCTGCAAATCATGACTGCCGACATTGCTGAAACCAAACGTGTGTCTTTTGAAAGAGATTTATATCAATTAAAGCCTTATACAACAGCGGCAACTTATGATGAATATTTGAAGAAATTTATGGAAATAAATAAGGATATTGAAGGTAAGATTGCGGAAGTTAAAGAAAGAATATTAAATGCATTTGAGGGTACTGATAAATTAAAATTTCAAAAGCTCTTAACAGAAGAGTTAGTTCCAAAAGTAAAAGAAAAAAAAGACAGCGAAATACTAGATAATATGGCTAGTATATTTGAACGTAGAACAGGTTTAAGTGCAGCAGGCTTAGTATTTGCTTCTTTTGCTTCTGATACAAGGTTTTTATGGGGACTAATACCCTATCATATTGGATTATTGTTAGGAATAGATAACGATTTAAAATCTTTTCCAAAAGAAGTATTGAAGAAGGAGATGGGGTTAAATACGGTTAGAATGATAAGGTTAGTAACTGTAAATAGGACGTATAAAGAGACGGTGTATAAATTAGTTTCTGACATTTTCAATACACTTACTTGTATTTGTGACGATCGATTATATACAGAAGTATTTGTACAAGAAGATCTTACTTTGCAAGAGAATCGTGCGATTACTGAAATATTTAGATTTATTTTAGCAAATCAAGTGTGGCAAGAGGCTTGTTTTAGATATGACAGAAATTTAGTGCAAAAAGAACTTGAGGAAGACATGAAAAAGCATGGTGTTTCTGAACAATCAATTCCAAATTTATCGCAAGAATTTTTAGATAAATTACAAGATGCAAATTTGACTAATATTGAAATTGTTTTAGGTCAAATGAGTTATTGCTTTGGAATTAACGTAGTTCCCGATTCTCCTAATATAAGATCTGTTCTTGAACCATTGGGTTTTATAGACAGTCTTCATAAATAATGAGATTTTGAGTTTAACAATTAAGTTTATCTTAAAATATTTTAAGATAAAAAAACATAAAAAAGTATTTGATTAAACATCAAAAGTATGTTACGTTTTGTAGACTATCAAATGTAATTTTATTATACTTACTCGGTTATTTGATTGTATAATTTTTTAAAAAAAAGAGGGATTAAATGGCAGGTTCAGGTTCAGGATGTAGTGTTATGGGGCGGCCTTTATATAGGTCTAAATCGGCACCTGCCCTATTTCAGGGATCTAATCCATCATTTAAAGAGTGTCCTAAATCATCAGACAGATCGCTAATTGGTGGATCTGGACGAAGAAATACAGTATCTTCTCCTGTTGATCCCTCACTTAAAATGGGTGGTGGTGGTGGTGGGCTCAAGACAGAAACTGCTGGTATTAATGTTTTCGTAAAACGTTTAGCAAACAATACATTACAACCTAGGGGAGAGATAGCTACAAAGTCTTCTGTTTTAGGTCCTGATGTTAATGCTGCAGTGAAAGAATTATCGGACAGAACAATGAAGTTTAGATGTGATGCTGGTGATGGGCGTGAGTTTACTGGAGAAGGAATTGCGAATAGAATTGGAGTTACACTTTCTGATATGGTAGGTCAAATGGAGACAACTCTTATAATGAAGTACGAAAGACTTGAAGATGAGATGTTAAGAACATTTTCTCCAGAAAAAAAACAAGAGATATTGAAAAATTTAGTTGATGCTACCATGTTTGCAGTATTACTTGGGGCTAAGGGGCGTGGTATATCTACTTTAACTAAAGGAAAATCTGAAACCAAGGGTGAAGATGAAAGCCTAGAGGAGAGGAAATCTCAGGTATATGAAATTTTTACTCTGGTACAGGCTTTATATATTTATGATGACAGTGCTGAGGGATCGAGTAGTGACTATTTAGATCGATTATCTCAAGAGACAATGGATTTTATAGAATTGAATGATGGTGAAATTGAAAGCAAAAAAATTGAATTTAATACCCTAATTAAAGAATCTGAGTTATCGGAATCGGAAAAGAAGAAAACGAGCCAGATATTTATGGCAAATTTATTATTTAGAGATGCGCTAAGATCAGTTAGTAATTCCAATGATTCAAATGGATTAAGAAAATATTTAGATGAATTTTCAAAATATGTAGGATATTTAAAAGATGAAACAGCCCTTTTAGAGAAATTAAAAGCATGGAAGCAGGGGTATGAGAGCAGTGTTAAATTAGCCGGAGAAGATCAACGTGCTCTAGACTATAACAAAAAAATGGCAGAAGCAGAGCTAAAGGCTATGCAGGCAGACATTTTTGAAGCTAGATCTGGGTTATCGGCGGTATCTTTACTGTATGCTTTTTTATCAGAAAATCCTATTTTGTTTCGAGATGATGTTCCTATTATATTAGGGCTTCTGGTTGGAATAGATAACGATAAACAATCATATTATAAAGAAATGTATGAACAAGATGGTTTGAGTACTACAATTTATCCATTAGATTTTGTAGATATTAAATATGCAGAGAATATGAAAAAATTGACTTCAAAGTTAGAAAATATAGCACAAACAGAGCGAAGATGCAGTAAAAAGAGCTTGGATCGCGTCGATGTTTCTAATACAAAATTTAAAAACGAAATAGATAATATGGAAGCATTTATTCTGTCGAACCTGCTATGGGCAGGAAATGGTACTCTTGGTGACGGTACTGATTATCCTATAGCTACGAGATACTCTGTAGCTGATTTTAAGGCTGAACATTCTCATTTATCGGATGATCCCAGAACCCTAAATGATGAGAAAAGGAGAGAAATTTTCGACTCTTTATATAAAATTCCGTTGTTAGTAATGAATGACTTTAATAGTCTAAGAACTAGATTAGGATTTCCAGAAAAAACTTTACCTATAACAGTTGAAAAGGCATCACATTAATCATTTCATAAAAAATTTGGTTTTGGGATTTAGGGGTAGGGTTTGAATAGAGAAAAATTAAATTATTATTTTGCTTTGTTGTTTTTAGGGGTCACCATCCCTAACAATTTTTTGTTTTACTTTTCTCTACATAGACAGTTAACTGCATGGGTTGCTGGAATTACAGTTTTATTTGCGATTTTGTTTTATTCAGCGTATAAAAAATATAATCCAAAAGTAGTTTCTTCTGGGTTAATAGTGTTAGGTATTAGTGCATTAGGTGGGTTTTCTTATGCTTTATCATTAGATTATGGGGTACATTATATTATGATACCTTTTTCTTTGGCTGCATTCTTACTTATTGGCACTACTAATAAACGATTAACATTCTTTTTAACTTTATTGAATTATTTGGTTTTTTACTGGCTGATTTTGCATTTTCAGCAAGCGAATCTGATTTTTGTATCAATGACGGCTGTAGCATTTATTATGGGAATTGGAATTGTGTCGTTATTTGATTTGAAACTATCAAAGAATATTAAAGAACTCGAAACGTTAAATAATGAATTAACTAAAAAGAATGCAGAGATCGAAAGACAAACTAAAATATCTACTGAATATAAAATTGCCAGAGAAATACAAGAGCAGTTTTTACCCAAACAAAAATTTGATTTACCTACATATAGCGTTGATTTTTTATATCAACCGTCTCGAGAAGTATCGGGTGATTTTTTTGATTTTAGACCAATCGGTAAAAATAAATTAGCCATGCTATTAGTAGATGTTCAGGGCAAGGGGCTTGATGCCAGTTTTGTTGCTATAAGGCTATCATCAATTTTTAGATCCTTGATATTACCTGAACACAGCCCTAAAGAAGCTTTGGATATCTTAAATAAGGCATTGTATAACTTATCCACAAAAAAGATGATTTCGGTTGCCTATTATTTAGAGTTGAATTACAAAACGAATACTATTCGCTATGCGGATGCAGGTATGGCGATTGCCTGTATTATTCGACATAATACACTTATTGATATCAAAGATTATGGCGGATTGCCTCTTGGGGCGTATCTAGAATCAGTGTATACAGAAGGAGAGTGTTCCTTGGAATTAGGAGATTCGCTCTTTTTATCGACAGATGGAGTTGTTGATATGGTCAATGAAGATAATGAACGATTTGGGTATAAGAATTTAGAATATTATTTAGAATCTTATAAAGAACATCATCGTCTTGAGAGAAACTTGAGTTTGAAAGAGTATATGGAAGAAACAATAGAAAATTATAAAGATCCAAGGTATAGATTACAAGACGATTTAGCAGCAATTTGTATTGAGCACCTTCGGCATGAAGGCAGACCATTTTCAGTTGCAGAAAAAGAGCAAAATGGTTTTACGGGATAATTTATGAATTCTTTTAGATTCAATTATAATGTTTCTCTACTCTTTCTTTCAGTTACATCACCATTTATTATAATTTTTTACTTAGCAAATTTTCAGTCATTAATTAAATATGTAGTGTTATTTGTGTTTGGTTTTGTTGTTTTACATTATTTTTCACGACAACAAAAGTATGTGTCACATGTATCAATAGGTTTAGTAGTGAACGGACTAGCCGCATTATATTTTTTTTCAACAATATTGCAACCTAATTATGGGATTGAATTTATTTATATTTCATTTTCAGCCATATTACATATTTTGATCAGGAATGAAAAAATGTGGATAAAAATCTTCTTGGGTGTGCTGGTGTATATATTATTTTATAATCACATTTTTTCTTATTATGAACCTAATTTAATGTATTTATCTATGACTTTTGTGTCGTTTATAATGGGAATTGGTATTGTATATATTTATAATATGAGTCTAAATAGAACTATTTTGCAATTAAATCTTATCAATACTGAGCTTGAAGAAATTAATAAAGAGATTCAAATAAAGGCAAAATTATCTACGGAATATAAAATTGCTAGAGACATTCAAGAACAATATTTGCAAAAACAAAAATTTGATTTACCTACTTATAGTCTAGATTTTATATACCAGCCCTCTCACGAAATATCTGGCGATTTTTTTGATTTTCGGCCCATTGGTAAAAATAAAATTGCTGTTTTAGTGGTGGATGTCCAGGGGAAGGGATTGGAGTCTAGTTTTGTAGCTATTCGAATTAGTTCTATTTTTCATTCAATGATTTCTGCTGAAAATAGCCCTAAAGAAGCTTTGGGGATTTTAAATAGAGAGCTCTATAATATTTCGGCAAAGAAAATGATTTCAGTTGCTTATTATTTAGAGTTGAATTATCAAACTAATACAATTCGATATGCTGATGCAGGCATGGCTATTGC